>JAZGBI010000084.1 GCA_036476315.1 Candidatus Neomarinimicrobiota bacterium
CTCCATTAGGCTACACTCCTTCCAGGGCATAAGTAATCTCCTTTGTCATTATGCCCTAAGTTTAGTCGTTGAGTGTCAACCATGTCCTGACATTCTTGTGTCAACCATGTCTTGAAACCGTACCGATACTGGATGCTTGCTACTTGATCCTTGATACTTGACACTTGTTACTTGATGCTGGTTACTGGATACTGGATGTTGGATATTGGATGCTGGTGACTGGATACCGGTTGATTGGTTGATTGGTTAATTGGTTAACTGGTTCACTGGTGACTGGATAGTGGTGATTGGATAGTGGTTACCCATCGAGTTGCGTCCAACATTTGGCAGATATTCGTATTTAAGATGTGGCCCGACCACTTAACGGCATTGCGTCATTGTTCTTTCAAGATTCACTCTTGTGCAGGTGTACTAACTCGGAAGATAGCATCTGCGAACTGCCTGCCCAGGTCAAGATACCCTTCACTGTCATAATGCCACGGGTCGGAATATTTGTATTCGTCAGTCGAGGTGACAAGCGCCGCGTGGCCATCAGTCGCAACAAAATTCGCTTGAGCCTTACGCACGACCTCTCCATAGTCCCACACCTTGCCATCCTGCTTTTGTCCGGAGTCCGATATGCGGCCAACCGCAACTGGCAAATCATCAGCCCTGAGAGCTGCACGGATCAAATCCATGAGGCGCCTTAAACTGGACTCATATCTAAGAGCAATTTCTTCAGAATAAGCAGCATCACTTTCACCCTGCATCCAGACAATCCCTGATGGGAGAAGCATATCCGCTTCTCCATCATCGTCAATATCCAAAACAGAGAATGCATTTCTAACAGTGGCCAGAAAATGGTCGTACTGATTGACACCATTCCCCTTATCATAATCGGGCTCCCAGCACCCATAATCTCCCGCGGCTGCAGTGTCAATGGATGTTCCACCACGTGAGTACTTGATGATAGCGATATGCTCATTTGGCTGCAGTTCTAGGATTTGACGCGCGAAAGTTAACTCGACTCCGAATCTGTCCGAGTAGGTGTTGGTTTTCCCATCTGAGGCAAGGCCCGCTCCGTGTCCAGGGCGTAGTTTACGCCACACCCCGTTACCATCGGTTTGAGAGCCATCGGGGGCAGTATTACCGTGATAAATCATTACTCGCTTGAAAGGATCTGTAAGCTCTTCAGGAAGGTCGCTGACATAGCCATATCCATCCATATTCGATTGGCCCCCTAAAAAATAGAGTTTGAATACCTTTGCCTCGAGATCGTGGTAACACAGGAAAAGTGCGAATAAGATAAAATGCACCAACAGTTGAGTTACTTTCATTTGGATCAAATCCCTCCGTAGCAATTTGGAATGTGATTTGTGAAAATACCAAGACTTTCTAACCTTCTCGCGCTGCGCCACGCCATATACGCGCAAGTTTCAGAGCCGTCGGCTCCAGCGCCTGGTTAAGATCAAGATAGGGTCAGACCGGAGTAACCAGTTGATTTTATTGAGTAATTGTGTCAGAAAAGTCCTATGAAGCGTTGCATGGGATAACGGGTTAAAACGGAAGACAGAGGGATCGAATGGGGAATTCAAGATGTGGCCCCGGTCCTCATAGAGAGGTCAGCACCATAACAATGGTTGTCATATTCAGAACAGGAAGGTATTTTCTGTCGTTTTTGCAATCCGACCGTGGTTAGGCCGCAGCTTGATACTCGTCTTATTCACAATTTCATATGAAAACGCTTAAAGTTAAGGTAAAGCCGAACGCCAGAGAGAATCGACTCGAGGAATTAAGCGAAGGCACCTGGTATGCTAAGGTAAAAGCTCGGCCGATCAAAGGCAAAGCCAACAAAGAACTGGTCGCGCTTATCGCGCGTCACTTCAACCTGCGCAAGTCCCAGGTTTCAATCAAGAGCGGCGCGTCCGGTCGGGTGAAGATGGTGCAGCTGGAGATTTAGGCTTTACACGTCAGGTCTTTTGTCCGTGCAAAGGTCACGCCGGTACCAGCCGCAGGTTAGCTCAGTTGTTATACCCGTAGAGAACGAATAGTGAGTACAAATCAGGTAAGGATTACGAAATGAATCAGGAAGTTAATAAGCAAAAGCGGAGTTTCGAAACACGTCTCATCAGTATAATGATGCTGCTTCTTTGCGCTGCCACTATTGTCAACGGCCAGCAAAGGCAAACGTACGAAATCCAATCACCAGACAAGACGATTGAATTAGTCGTAACGGTTAAGAATGAGATCAGGTATTCCGTGAATGTTGATGGAAAGACAGTTGTCGAGCCTTCACAAATATCCATGACGGTGGGTGATGACCGGGTGCTCGGGCGAAATCCTGAGGTCTCTGATGTCAGGAGGAGTACCGTCGAGCAGGAAATCAGACCTGTGATACCGGAGAAGTTTGCCGTTATTGACGACCACTATAATGAATTGAACATTGCCCTCAAGGGAGATTATTCTGTTATCTTTCGGGCCTACGATAACGGCGTGGCCTACCGTTTCCAAACGAGTTTTGGGGGAAACCTTAAGGTTGTTTCCGAACAAGCGACTTTCAATTTCGCTGGAACCAATCACGTCTATTTTCCTGAGGAAGAAAGCTTTTTCTCTCATAATGAGCGAACCTATCTGCACATGCAACTCGACACCGTTTCCGCCGGACGATTGGCCAGTTTACCGGTTCTGGTTTCAACTACGGGGCCCAAGGTGCTGATTGCCGAGAGTGCATTGCTCGATTATCCGGGCATGTGGGTGAAAAGCAGCGGAAGCAACGCGCTCAAAAGCACATTCTCGCACTACGCACTGGAAAGCCAACTGCAGCCAGACTCAGACAGGGACATGCCGGTTACCAGGTACGCCAACTACATCGCGAAGACAAAAGGGAACCGGAGTTTCCCCTGGAGAATTCTGGCCATTGCAAAGAAAGACGCCGATCTCATTACCAATCAATTGGTCTTTCAACTCGCCGAAGAATTGCGGATTAAAGACCCGTCGTGGATCAGACCAGGAAAGGTGGCATGGGATTGGTGGAACGCCAACAACATCTACGGAGTCGATTTCAGAGCCGGCGTGGATACAAAGACCTACAAGTACTATATCGATTTTGCCTCCAAGTTTGGCATTGAATACATTATTCTGGACGAAGGCTGGTACAAGTTGGGTAACCTCCTGGATGTTGTCCCAGAAATGAATGTGAAAGAGCTTACAGCCTACGGCAAAAAGAAAAATGTGGGGATTATTCTATGGGTGATTTGGAAGACACTGGATGACCAACTTGACGTGGCTCTCGATCAGTTTGAGAAATGGGGTGCGGCTGGCATCAAGGTTGATTTTATGCAACGTGACGATCAGGATATGGTGAATTTCTATTGGAAGGTTGCCGACGAAGCGGCCAAACGAAAGATGCTGGTTGATTTCCACGGTGCCTACAAACCGTCCGGACTGCGCCGGTCTTACCCTAATGTGATCACGCGGGAAGGCGTGAAAGGACTGGAGCACAGTAAGTGGAGCCGGGATATTACTCCGGAACACGATTTGACGCTGCCGTTTATCCGAATGGTGACAGGCCCGATGGATTACACCCCTGGCGCAATGATCAATGCTCAACCGGGCCAGTTCCGCACTACATTTACACGTCCGATGAGCATGGGCACACGTGCTCATCAAGTTGCGATGTACATGATTTATGAAAGTCCGCTGCAAATGATGGCTGATAGTCCAAGCAATTATTTGAAGGAATCAGAGTCCGCGGAATTCATTTCCAGAATACCGACAGTCTGGGAAGATACCCGGGTTTTGGAGGCCAGTGTTGGTGAGTACCTCATTCTTGCCAGGAAAAATGGCAGCTATTGGTATGTCGGTGCCATGACAAATGAAAACGCAAGAGAATTCAACATAGATCTGTCGTTCCTTGATGATAGCAACTATTCCGTGGAGAGTATCGAAGACGGAATAAATGCGGATCGTTATGGCAGCGACTACCGCAAGGTCACTCAAACCATTTCAAAAGGTGGTTCTTTGACGATCAAACTGGCACCGGGGGGTGGTTGGGCTGCGATATTGATGCCAGAGTCGTGATGCCCTCATCCTGATCTTGATTCTGAGAGTCATTGCTGCCGGGTATCAACCCGGGTCGGTATGTCAAGAGGGAGGAATGGGGTCGCGTCCTTAATGAAATAGATTCAGAAAACTACCGCCAAGTTGACGGTTGGAATAATCTGTCTGCTCGTGGTTTGTCCATCGACCTTCAGGAGCCGGATGGATGGATAGACAGAAAGATTTGGTCCATGGTGTCTGGTTTCGGTTCGACTTTCTGGTGTGAGCGTCCAAATGGACCTGGCCAGGTAGAGGCCTGCCGCCCCCCCAGCCATGACAAGAGAATAAAGAACTTTTTTCTCATCTTCAAACTCCAGAATAATGGCAGTACCGAGAGTGAAGCCCATTCCCGAAATGGTTCCTAAGGCTGTCAATGCTGCTTCTCCAAACGTATAGTCATATCCCTCAATAAACTTGTCAAAAAGGAGTGTGCCTGCGACGGTCCCTCCCATCCGAAGGATTCGACCTCCCGTGCCCTCAAGATCTACATTGAACATATCTCCAATCAACACGGCGTAGAATAATCCCAGCCCCCTTCCCTGAAGCAACATCATGGCGTCGCCAAAAGTGTACTGGCGTTTTCCAAAGAATTTATGGGCCACATAGGCTCCAACGGGGTATCCAGCCATATCGAAAAGAGTGTGGACCTTATTCCAGGGCTTATGCTCCTTCTCCCACTCTTCGTGTTTTTCCGTTTCTTGTTCTTGGTCCCGGAACCGGTCAGAATATGGATTTTCAGGTTCCTTCTCCAGCATATGATGAAGCTGTCTCATTGTGTAGCCCCCGATCTCCGCCCACAATGTCAGCGACCAGGCCTGTCCATTGGAAGGCCTCCACCGGTTGAACAGATTGTCTCCCACGTAGATGCCCACTGGGACTGAGCCCATAACTATCCACGACCACAATTTCCCTTCATCCGCGTCCAAATCAAGTAACTCATTGATGCCGAAGCCGTACCTCAATCCGATGGCGGATCCAACCCTCATCATCTGGGCTCGCGCATGGGGAATGTCCATGCCCCTGGTGTACCGGTAAGTGAGGTAATAAGCTGCCCCTAATGAGATCATCTCTGAGCCCACGAACCACTTGGTGTCTTCTGCATCCAGAACATAGGGGACCATCCACCCGTAAATTGACAGTCCATAGATCATGTTCTGTGCAACAAGCGGCCACCTCCCGGATTGATCCAATGCGGCGGGTCTCATCTCATCAACAGTTGGCTCTATCTCAGCGATCTCTTCGCTCGAGAGATCTAACGTGCTTGCCAGCGTATCCAAAATGGCCCGTTCATCTTCATTGATAATTCCGTCCTTTATGGCCGTTTGGTAGGCTGATTGGTAGATCTCAATCTTTTCCGGTGAAGTAGTTTGACCCGCAAGGGAGGTTGTGACAGCTGCACAGCTGATCCACACCCCAATCAGGCCCTTATTCATCTCTGCCCACATTATCCAGTATTCCTCATATCAACTTGATCCGTCACCTGGCGGACATTCGGTCTTTCACAGGATTTTCCAATGGATCCTGAGATGAGACTTGTTAGGTCATGCCCAGTCCGCAGTCATTATGCTGAGGACATCCTGCCGATACTCAAATGATATCATTCTTCTTTACTTGAAGTAAATGTTTTCTAAAATGAGGTTACATCTTAAAAGCTAAATATTGACTATTTATTTTTGCCCGCCTGCCCCTCCTATTAGGCGGGATCGGGAGGGGCGGGAGACAGGCAAGGAGCAAGTATCAAGGAGCAAGGAGCAAGTATCAAGGAACAAGTATCTAGTATCCAGCATCCAGTATCCCCGTACGCTGACGCTACCTGCCCGCCACCCACAGGGTGAGGCAGGCGGGCAGGTATGCTCACAACCGTTGGATGGACCATCCTAAAACCTTACCTTCTGCAATCCTATGAAAATTCATAAGAAGAAAACAGCGCCACGATACGTGCGCCAGGAAGGTATCACGTCCTATCTATTGACGTCACTTCGAACCGCAGGCGCCAGGAATCTCTGTACAACACTGGTTGAAATAGAGCCCGGAGGTGAGCAGCGGGTTCACAGTCATCCACCAGAACAGGTTTACTACATACTTGACGGAGCCGGTCTAGTGACAGTTGGCAAGGAGACGGAAGAGATTCACAGTGGTGAATGTGTCTTCATCCCATCGGGCACTCCGCATGGAATAAAGAACCACACTGAAGAAACATTGCGCTATTTCAGTGCCGCTTCCCCCTCATTTGACGAAGCCGAGTTGAAGGAGTGGTGGCCTCTTGGCGGGGAGCCTGATTCAGGTGATAGCCCGTCTTGAAAGGTGCTTTGCACCCCAAAAGTTTACCATAGTTTGAGTTAGTGCAGAGATCAATAACCCGCCCCGCCCGCCGCCGCGGAGTTTTTCAAATCTTCTCAATGGCATCATATCCATCCAAAACGCACCAGCGCTTTGTTCGCTCGCCAGGAAAACAGCGCTGCCAGAATGATCAAGGCAATCGTCAAAGGCTGAGAGAATCTGCTGTAAACCTGCAGGCCCAGAATGACAATGGTGATGACGATGAACAGGCAAAACGTGGCCAGTCTCTTGCGTCGGGCGCGAAGTGGTTTCAAGCGGGGACCTATATCATCCGGAGGTGAGTCGGGATCGATAGCCGCAATTTGTTTCTCAATGGCGGGCTGGAGGGCGAAATGGACATAAGAAAGTAATCCCATCAACACGAATAGAAGCACGGTTTTCGCGAGAACGACCCAGTTCTCCCACAGCGACTGAAACCCCAATGGCCCGTAAATCAAAAGCAAGATACCGCTTACCAGCACACTGGTTTGAAACACGTAACACCGGATCGCCCCACGACGGATGATATTCTCCATATAGCGATCCGTGGCGTAGACAAAACCACCCGCCATCATTGCCCGTTCGTTTACCACGATCAGATTGAAAAGGGGAATGGACATGAAAACGAAGCTAATGACATGAAAGAACCTGAGAACGTCATAGACATCGTTCATGGTAATCCTGCTAAGAAAACCACGGTTTTCTCGTCCTCTATCACCCTGTCGTCCGTCATTCAGACGCAGTCGGGTATTTCACCACACTGTTGTTCACCGGCTCCAGCGTCATCAAGTACTCGTAAATGGCTCCCAGGTCTTCTTCCGTCATGTTGGTATAAGCGAACCATGGCATGAGAGTGTTTTCATGTTTCTTGTCCTCTGGAACTTCCACCGGTGTCTGAAATGCCTTAAACAAGCCAATAAAGTTTTCTTTCGAGCGGTTACCAATACCTGTTTCCTGATCGGGTGTGACATTTGCCGTAAGAATCACACTTCCGCCCGGTAGAAGGAATTCCTGTCCGCCGGCCATATACATCCCTTCCAATGGTCTCCCCATCTTATCTGTCGGAGTATGACACACTTCACAATTTGAGATGATAGTCATGTATTTGCCATAAGCCACCACGTCAGAAGGGTCGGGCCGGGTCAGAGGATCATAAGGGTGGGGGAATGTGCGTTCAATATATTGTAACGGAAACTTAAGTTTTTTCTTGCCTGACACTGCGTTTTTGATGGGCTTTAGCGTTCGGATATAGGCAACAATGCAAGAGAGATCCTCCCGGTCTAAATAACGCAACCGATCGTAGGGCATTATGGGGAATAGAGGTTTTCTTTCCCTGTTCACGCCTTCAGTAATAGCCTGTATCAGTTCACCATCGGTCCAATCCCCTAAAGCGTGTGGGGTGATATTGGGAACCTGTACCATGCCAAAAGCTTCCTCAATCACGAATCCCCCCGCTCCCTCTGTGCCCGGTACCGGTGGAAATGAATAATAGTTTTGGTCAAGTTCGGAGTGACAGTGGAGACAATGAGTTACGTTATTTACGAGATACTCACCTTTGGCGCCCCTCTCAGGTGTAATTTCCACGGTTATGTCAATCGGAGGACCCACCTTTAAGGGAATCAGCGTGGCACACCCGGTTAGAACCAGAAGACCTGCAAACCCAATTTTCTTGTTCATACTAGTTTCCTTCTTTTGAAGAACAGCAAATGATATGATTTTTAGCTACAGAATACCCCCAATGCCGATGAATATAGCCGAGCAGTGAACGAGAGTCAAGCCACGTAATGAAGGTCGTAATGAAATGAAGACGGACGATGTGCAAGCGCGTCTGCACTCCGCTACGAAAAGCAAGCTCACAGGTCGTTCGTATTCTTTGACCTGCCCCCCAGAGGCGTTCCAAAAAATGGGGGTTGGTCAGGACCTACTTTGATTATAGGTTAAACTAATCTAACATATTCCATGAATGTTTGGAGTCATATCATGAATTCACTACGTCTGAATCTTCTTCATAAATGTTAGACAGGCCATAATGGTTACAGGATAAGACCGCGTTGGAGGTTTTGTAATGATCAGAGAAATTGCAATCATAGCAGACATATTAGCAATGTTGGCTAGTGGGAATCTAAATGAAGATAGTTTATTGCAGTATTTTGAAAATAATAAAGATATCTTGAAAAGTAATATCGAATATGCGTTTACAAAATATGAGGGAAAGAAGTTAGATGAAATAGTGGGTGACCTTTACTCTAAATATTTGGAAGATAGGTCATTAATACTTTCAAATTATGAACGTTTCTCAGTTGTCAAGAATCTGGTGATCGAAAAGATTGAAAGTCACTATGATAAGTATCCCGAAATATATTTGGTGCCTTGTATTGGTCTTTTTGCACATGGAGGCTGGACCGAAAGAATAGATGATAAGCAGTATATTTTTTTGGCAATGGAGCGTATTGCTGAGGATATGAACATGGACATTTTTCTAACCCATGAAATCGCTCATTGTCTAAGTGAAGAGAACTGGAATACAGTTTTGGATGGCTTTTACAGAGAAGGATATGCTACTTATGTTTCTTTGGTACTCTTCCCAGGTCATAGTGATGAAACATATCTCCGTATGGATGAAGAATTGTATGTGAGGTGTCTAGATTGGATAGATAAACAGAGGGGGAGAATATATGAAGAGTCAAGTAAAGAACTTGAAGTCCTCAATGAGTATCACAAATTCTATTTTACCACTGGTTATAACAAGGAATATCCAAATATTGGCTATGTAATTGGATGTGAATATCTAAAATATCTGAATAAAAAGTATACGCTTAATGAACTTCGCACCTTTGGAAAAAAAGTAAATGAAAATGAGAAGGAATTCAAAGAGTTTGTATTTCAATGGTCCCACCCTTAACTGGTTAAAAGGCGAATTAGACTGTGAATGGCTAAGGCCTAACATTTCGCTTCACCGGACTCCCAGGACTGCGGTCTGAATTGGGGTTTGGAAATACCAAAAGCGTAAACTAATAGTTGAAAGTTAGACTATTCTACTCATCACCAGTGAGTTTGAGTTGTTAATTACTGTCGAAGAAATTGAAGAATGGGGCTAGTCATTCATTGTGATCGAGAGACAGCCAGCATACTCGTTGGAAAGGACATGAGGAATATACGAGTTTGGAATCACCATCGAGTTTCTTGACAACCTTTACCTGTTCCGTGGTGTCTTATATGTATGCTTTCCAGGAGACAAATAATCATGAAAGCGATCAAGACCCTGTTCCTCATGTTGCTGGTGGCAAATCTGACCGGTGGAAAACTGGAAGATATGGATCTTGAGATGCCTCAATCGGTCAACGCACTTCGTATCAACACCGTGTCTATTCACGTTGACGGATTCCTGGACGATCCAGCCTGGCAGCAGGAGGAACGGGCCTCTGACTTTATCCAGCGCGATCCCCTCGAAGGGGAAGCCGCAACCGAACGGACGGAGTTCTTGGTCCTTTATGATGATGAGTACGTCTACATTGGCTTGAAGGCCTACGATTCCGAGCCAAACGGGATCATCAGTATTCTGAGCCGCAGAGATGAACAGACCCCAAGCGACTGGATTAGCGTGTCTCTCGACAGTTATGACGACCACCGGACGGCATTTGAGTTCTGGCTCAACCCCCAGGGTGTAAAGCGGGACCTCAGGCGGTACGATGATGAGAATCTGGACGTGAACTGGGATGCGATCTGGGAAGGCAATTCAGCCATAGAGGAAGACGGCTGGTCAGCAGAATTCAAGATTCCTTTCCGCGAACTCCGCTTCTCTAATGGTGGTGACCATTCGTGGGGCATTCAGGTATATCGACACATTTCACGCAAGAACGAAGACGATTTCTGGGCCTTCTGGCCCAAGGACGAGAGCGGCTGGGTCCGCCATTATGGCCGCCTGGACAACCTTGTCGATATTCCCCGGCAGCGGCGGGTCTACTTCGCGCCATACACCACGGGCCAGTATGCCACCGCCAGAGATTACAGGACTCCAGTGCACCCCGAAATGTACGATCTGGGCAGTAATCTGGGGGCCGATCTGAAGCTGGGTATTACGAACAACCTGACTCTCGATCTGACGCTCAATCCCGACTTCGGCCAGGTGGAGGCCGACCCGGCCGAGCTGAACATCAGCGCATTCGAATCGTTCTTCCCGGAACAACGCCCTTTCTTTGTTGAAGGTGGGAACATCTACCAGTTCCCTCTCGGGATCGGGGATAATCCTATGGGCAATAACTCTCTGTTCTACACCCGCCGCATAGGGCGCAGCCCACAGCATGGTCCTTCGACCGAGGAAGGGTATGTGGATATCCCTATGGCCACTACTATCCTAGGAGCAGGAAAGCTTTCCGGCAAGACCAGTTCCGGCTGGTCCATCGGTGCTCTTGAAGCGGTGACCTCTGAGGAACACGCCACTATTGAATACGTGGATTCGCCCAGTGAGAAGGAGAAAGTGGAGCCGCTGACCAACTACTTTGTCACCCGGGTGCAGAAGGATTTCCGCGAAGGGAAGACGACCATCGGCAGTATCGTAACAGCCACCAACCGCCAGCTCGATGATCCCAATCTCATGTACCTTCATAGGGACGCATACAGTAGCGGCTTCGACTTTAGCCACCTTTTCAGTGACGATACTTACCAGTTCAGTACCACCATTGGCATTACCAGCGTACGGGGAACAAGTGAGGCGATTCTGAACACTCAGCTCAGCCCTAACCACCGTTTTCAACGTCCGGGTGCGCCACATCTCGACGTCGATTCTACCGCTACCCGGCTCAGCGGTTTCGCCGGGAACATTGTCCTGGGAAAGTTCAAGGGTGAGCGCTGGCGCGGAGCAATGGGGGGGTGGTTCTATTCGCCCGGGTTCGACGCCAATGACCTTGGCTACAACCGGAACGTGGATAATTCCACCCAGTTCATCTGGGTGCAGTACCGGGAAGATGATCCGGGAAAGTTCATCCGCAGATGGACGCTGAACTTCAATGCCTGGACCGGCTTCACCTTCGCGTGGTTCGACGAATTGACCGACAGAGGGGGCAATGTGAATGGCAACCTGACCTTCATGAATTATTGGTCAATTAACGGCGGGATTGGTGTTCAGGGTAAAGGCTTGAACACTACTGGCCTCTGGGGAGGACCGGCGATGACGGAGGATCCGGGCAGAAACATATGGTTTTCTGTGGGGAGTGACTACCGCAAAACGCTATCCGCTGGTGCTAACACCAGCATGGGAGGCTCCCCCGAGAGCGGTGTCCGCTACCAGAACGTTTCAGCCCGTTTCACCTGGCGGCCTGCCAACTATTTCTCTCTCACAGCTTCATCTGGCTTGAGCAACATGCACGATACCTGGTCCACCTGGAGTGATTACGAGCCTATCGCCGACGTCCAGTCTGGCGAGGAACATTATGTCATGGCTATGCTGAATCGTAATACGGTGTCAGCAACTGTTCGCTTCGATGTGGCACTGTCTCCCACACTTACCATACAGTATTACGGCAGCCCCTTCCTTACCACCGGCGCGTACACAGATGACAAACTGGTGCTCGAAGGGAAATACCAGGCCAAGCGCTTTGAAGACCGATTTCATGTCTTCACGGACGTTGAACGCGATTTCGATGAAGATCCCTACACATACGATACAGACAACGACGGGGTAGCGAACTTCGAGCTCTGGAATCGGGACTTCAACTACAAGCAGTTCAACTCCAACCTGGTCATACGGTGGGAGTATCAGACTGGGTCAGCCATTTACCTGGTCTGGGCTCAGAACATGTCTGATTCAGTGGAAAACGGCGAATTCGACGTTGGTCGGGACTTGCGGAACCTGTTCAAGGCAAGTGCAGAGCATGTATTCCTCATCAAGGCCAGCTACCTGGTAAATATCTAACCTGATCTATCCATCAGCCCGCCCCGCCCGCCTGCAATGCGTTTAATCCTCTAGTTGTGAGCTGTAATTCGTCGTAATCGATAGGCCAGCCAGGATTGCGAGAACCCTCACGAACAAAGTGCTGGGGAGGGATAACAGGTTTCGAGGCAAGACGGAGGGCATCGAATTGGAGATACTTAATATCTAGGATGTGAACCTAATCTTCTCACAAATATTCTGATTGTTGCTGTCATCGGTTTTCCCC
>JAZGBI010000085.1 GCA_036476315.1 Candidatus Neomarinimicrobiota bacterium
CCCCAACTGGTGGCGACTGAAGGGCCACCATCGTTCACAACAGTACCGGTTGTCATTTTGGTGAATGTCCCATCCCCATTGTTCTGATACAGAAAATTATTCGCTCCCAAAGTATTTGCCACAAACAGATCGAGATCCCCGTCGTTGTCATAGTCGCCCCAACTGCTGCCATATGACCGTCCACCATCGTTCACAACAGTACCGGTTGTTATCCTGGTGAATGTCCCATCCCCATTGTTCTGATATAAAAAGTTGTTTCCATTGTCGTTTGCCACAAACAGATCGAGATCCCCGTCGTTGTCGTAGTCGCCCCAACTGCCGCCATCTGATTGTCCACCATCATTCACTACATCGCCTTCCGTGATGCGGGTGAAGGCCGTGACCCAAGTAACCCCAATGGGCGCGTCAGAGGCAACGAAAGTCGCGCCCCCATTCAATGTGCCGTGGTTGCCATTGGGCGTACCATCATAGGTCGTCGTGCCAGTGGATTCATCAAACCGCCAGTAACCAACCAGACCTGTTTCGTTGCCCTGGAGACGGCTGCTCATGCCCCTTTGAATCTCTGTTTGGCTCCGGGCCACGTTCCAGATACGGACTTCGTCAATGAAGCCGTTCATATAGTTATCGTTGTGATGGTCGAGACCGATGCGCACCCCGGTGCCCAAATCCAGCGGCTGCGACAAGGTGGTGTCTCGGTCCAGGCTGCCGTTGACATAGAGCCTGATCCGCTGGGTCGTCGAATCATAGGTCGCTGCCACATGGTACCAAGTATTCTCGACGACGACCGTGCTCCCGGCCCACCACATATCTGAGGTCCCATCATCGGCTCCCAGCCAGATGTGGGCATCGCCGTCATAACCGGTTGTAGTTCCTGGTGATCCTGTGCCCACGCTTCGGATGTAGAAATGGCCTCTGAGACCCATGTTGCCGACCCCCACCGTACCCCAGAGAAGACCTGATGCCACTGCGTTTGCCTTTACCCAGGCGCTAAGTGTAATACTCCTATTTCCGCCAGGCCATTTATCACCGATTTCAACGTAATCATCCACCCCGTCAAAACTCAGGGCGTTTCCCGCCAGGGTAGCCACCGGCGTAACGACTGCCTCGCGTGAAAAGACGCTTGTATTCCCGCCACTATCCAAGGCGGCAATCCGATAGAAATAGGTGGTGTTATTGGCCAGGCCGGTGATGGTCACCGTGGTGTCGGGCTCATTTACCCGGGCCACGGAATCAGTGGGGGCAGGGGTGAAGCCGCTGGTAGTGCTCTGGTAGACCAGGTAGTGGGAGAGGTCGGCCTCGGTATTGGGGGACCAGGCGAGGGTGACCTGATCATTCCCGGGAGATGCGGTGAGATTCTGAGGGATGGAGGGCACACCTATGGGTGCATCTGAACTCACAAATTGGGCACCCCCGTTCACTGTTCCGTTGTTGCCATTTGGTGTGCCATCATAGGTCGTCGTGCCACTTGATTCATCAAACCGCCAGTAACCCACCAGCCCTGTCTCGTTGCCCTTAAGCGCACGATTCATATCAGCCTGAATCTCAGCTTTAGTGCGGGCAACATTCCAGATGCGGACTTCGTCGATAGTGCCAGAAAAATAGTCCGACCCAGTGGAGTTAGAGCCAAAGTAATATCTGTCCCCACCCGTCCAGAGAGTGCTGACACTCATGGATGTTCCCTCCTCAACCCCGTTGACGTACAACCTCATATCACCGTTATTAGTTGCCATGGCTGCCACGTGATACCAGCTACCCGATGATATTGATGTTGAACCTGCAACAGAACGTCCGCTGCCATCAAAAGTGTAATGTTGAAACCTGCCCTCGGGATTAATGCTTAGCTGATGGGACCAACTGGCCGTGGGACCATTAACGTCTGTTCTCACAATGATATTAACAGAAGTCACGTCAGATGGTTTAACCCATGCCTCTATGGTGTACGCTGTGGGATCAGGGACATATGACACACTTACATAATCATCCACCCCGTCAAAACTCAGGGCATTGCCCGCAGGATTTGCTACAGGTGCAGCCACCACCTCATCAGAGAACGAACTTTCATTTCCATCGCTATCCACCGCCGTAATTCGATAGAAGTAGGTCTGACCGTTGGTTAATCCTGTAAATGTCTTTGTAGTGTCGTTTATGTCTCCCGTGGTGGTACTGTCCGTCTTTGTGGTTGGGTTGGCTGTAGTGCCGCCATATATCCGATATCGGAGGAAGTCAATTTCGCTATTGGCAAACCAACTTAAGGTGACCTGCTGATCGCCAGGGGCGGCTGTGAGATTCTGAGGGGCGGCGGGCACACCTATGGGTGCATCAGAATCAACGAACAAAGCACCATTTACCGTGCCGTGGTTTCCATTGTCGGTTAGATCATTGGCATCGGCATCGAAACGATAGTAAGCAACCAATCCACTGTCCGCCGTCTCATAGTACCCTGGACCTAGTGTGTCATTCATTGTGGCTTGGATTTGAGCTTGAGTTCGGGCAACATTCCAGATGCGGACTTCGTCGATGAAGCCGTCAAAAAAGTTTGTGCTCCATAAAGACCTGCCTATTGAAAAACTTCCCAGAGTAGTGTTTATGGATTTTGTTTGGCTCCACTGCAATTCTCCGTCTACGTAGGCGAAGAACTCCGAACCATCGTACACCAATGCAGCGTGATGCCAATTCCCATCATTTACATCGTTTCCCACAGAGGGATTAACATCATCATTCCTTGATACAAATCTTATGTAAGAAGTTGATCCGGATATAGTCTCAAAAAGCCCGAAGTTTGACGCCAAAGCCCCATTTCCATATATAAATAGAGATCCTCCGTCTTCACTTCCCTGACTGGTGATCTTGAACCACAGTGACATGGTCCTGCTGGATCCGCCGGATGGAAATCCGGCAGTAGCGCCACTTACATAATCATCCACCCCATCAAACTGAAGCGCTTGCCCTGGATTCTGTGCAAGCATTGATACAGGCACCAACAAACAACCGATCCCCAAAAGGCATGAAATGATGGCAGTGACAGGGAACAAAGTCCTAGATTTCACAATTGTTCCACCTTCTTGAAAGTATCATGCAGGGACAAGATTGATATACCGAAAGACCCACAGGTAGAATTTACAGCCCACCTACCTCAACGCAACGAAAAAGTGGGACCACTCAGCCACTCCCCTGAATAGGGTCAAGTGAATTACACAACTATTCTAACGTCAGGAAGATTACTGATTTCGCCTCGGTTATAGCACGCAAATACCGCGACTCCGTGATTCAGGCTGCAAATTTCTTGAAATTTCTGACAAAGACTGCATCTCCTGAAGAGGGCAGTAGTACTTTGCATACCCTGACAAAGTGGCCCCAGGATAGTCCTGAGAAGTGCGAGAAGGCGTTTCTGAGCGAGGCAAGCTTAGTATGCGATGAAAGTTTATTGAAGAAGTTAATTCTTGAGCAGAAATTCCCGTTGAGGAGAACTGCGCCCAAAATCAATTGCTTTAAGTGGGTGAAACGTGATATCTTCTGGAGGTCCGCAGGATGTCCACGGGATCTCGAGGATCCTGGGGACTGTGCACAAGTCAACGAGCCTCATATCAAGATCCTTTGAAAGATCCTATGGAAAACCGAGTGTCAGCCAGCTGGCGGATCAAGTTGAGATGGGGAATATCGGTTATGATTGTTCAAGAAAACACGGAGGTGAGGAATGAATATCTACGTAGCCAACTTTTCTTATGGTGTTACCGAAGACGATTTGCGAGAGGCTTTTGAAACCTACGGTCGCGTCGAATCCGTCAATATCATTAAGGACAAGTTCAGTGGCGAATCAAGAGGATTCGGATTTGTGGAGATGCCCACAAAAGCTGAAGCGGAGTCTGCAATCACCGGCTTGAACGGGCAGGATTTGAAGGGTCGAACGCTTAATGTTAACGAGGCCCGTCCCCGCACTGAGCACCGTCGGGGTGGAAGGCGGCGCTTCTGATTGGGTAAAATGCTCTAAATCCACCCGACGCTTTTTCCAAAACAGTACTTACTCTATACACAACACCTCGTTCTTAACCAAGTCCATATCCGGTTCTTACCTTTCAAAATCTGAGGGAAAGACAACTAAGACCACCGTCAAGCTTCCGAAATTCTGAAACATCTACCTCAATAACCTGATAACCAGCACTCTCAATTGATTTCTTAGTATTCGGAAACCCCATAGGAATCAAAACATTATCATTTACCAAAACACAATTTGCCGCACATTCTTCATCAGCATCAATTCTTAGAATGACAAAATCTTGAAATTCTGATTTCGAAACAAATTCACCAGTGGCCACTAAGTTATCATTACCTAAAAAAGCTACACCGCTTTTCAAATGTAGTGCCTTTTCCAAACTCAAAGTGGAGCATGTGGATCCATATGACATCAAAATATTAACCAACTGATCAGTTCCCTCCTTATTTGTTCTTTCAGATAAACCTATATAATAATGATTTTCAACCTTCAAGATATCGCCCGCATCCAGCGACCCTGGTTCGTTTATTCTTTCTATGTTCGTAAAATAGTCACGTAACACCCTCTCTATTTTGATGATTTCACCTTTTCGTGAAAATGCTCCGGGATTTGCGATGACCGCACAATATGGAGTCAACAGTGCTGTGTCCTCAACGAACGTAGAATCAGGGTAGTCCTCGTCTGCATCAAGCACTAGAACCTCAAGGTCGCACTTTTCGAGAGCTTTAATATATTGTTGGTGTTGATTGATGACTTTTTCATAATCAGGAGGGCCCAGATTCGTGGTTGTTAGGCCGTTGATTATGTTCCGGCACGGGGTCCGAACAATCGCTTTTGTAAAGATCATTTTTCCGGGGTCGGGCCAAGCCATCTCATTGATATTCAAAGGAAATCGTTCAAGAAATGACTGTTTTCAAGGCCTAAAGCACCATTTTCAGTGCCAAAATAACCCTTCTCAGGAGCAACTGCATCGCCTGAAGGCCGTTGTGTCTGCACACTTTTCCGACATCATCATAAAATAGTTGTACTCTCTATCAGTTACTTCATTGATGTTCTTGCCCTTTAATTTCAAGAACTCAGCATTTTTGCAAGGGTCGGTCGAGGACTAAGGAAAGACAGAGTAAGGGCTAACCAAGGAGAAGATCAACATTTAGCAAATATTCTTCATTCTAACTGCTCTCATGTCCATACGCCACTCTCCGCAATGCGGACATCACATGCTGAGTTCATCCCAAATCTTTTCGGCGTTGATTCTACGATATATGACTGCTGCTGATACAAAAAAATCATCACAGATCAGCTTTGAAATGGCATCTTTAAGTGCTTCCTCATCATCTGCGATGTCACGATATTTCTGAATGCCATCACTTTTTTCTTTAATCTTGTCTATTAGTTGATTTCTCGGAACCAACAATCTTCCTGCAAATTCATAAGCTTGGCTTTCAAACCAACGATTATCCTCTTCCTTCATTTTGATACGGAAATCTACCCACTCTTCGATTCCTGCAAATTGAATTTGGCTTATCTCGATCCTGTGAAGAATGAGATGTCCAATTTCATGTGCGAACGTAAATCGGAGCCTCTTTTCCTGCCTTGGGTCCTCATAAAGGTCCTGATCAATACAAAGGGTTCTGAGGTCACTTTCAAGAAATGCTTCTACGTCACTACGATGTCTGAGTCCTGGTTGGGGATTTATTCTAATGTTAAGATCGATTTCAGCAATTTCAATGATAGGCACAGGTATCTTGTCCGGAGGTCTAACGTATTCTTGGCGGAATTTCTCAGCCTCATCTCTAATGTGGTCCCAACTTAGACGAGGAGGCAGGATATTGGTCAATCAGCTTTCCCTAAGGATCTTGACAATCTCTCTCAATTCTCGCGTGGTAGGTTTTTCACCCCGAATTGTTCGAAAGAAAATGGGGAGTCTGTTAACCAGGTTCGAGTCAACCAACTCGCTTGGAATATGGCTAACAGCCGCTAACTCTTTAAGAGTCAAATACTCTTCAGAATCGTTTCCTAAACCGAGGGCCTCAGCAACTGAATTCAGAACTTCCTTGGTTCTGGGTGCCGGATGTAAACCTCTCTCTGTCTTACTCCAATTACTCGGATCCAGTCCTGTTGTCCTACAGAATTCTCTCAGGGTGATCCTTCTTTCAAGTCTAAGATTCCTGGCATATTCACCGAAGCTTGCCATGTATTCCTCCCTATTCTCAGTATTTTTTTGTGGTATAAAGTTACCACACCGTATTTAAAGTAGAAATAGTTTTGATTGTTCCCAAAAAATCCCGCTAGATGATTTCGTATCTATTTTGCGGTCCGTGAACTTTTCATACATTGATACTTGTAGAATATTAAACGCGTTCAATTCAGATGAACTGCGCCACAATGTGAGTCACATTCACAACTAAAATCCCCTACCCCCGTCCGGTTTTTCGCCGGAGGAAAAGTTGGTTATAAAACATATGTTGATTTCTATTGAACAGCCGATCCCATCCCACCTGGGCGGGACAGGGCCAACCGTATTTCAACCCTTTTCAGACCAAATTGCAGCCCGGACCTGCGCACGCTGTGCGGGCGGGGCGGCTTGGTGAGTCCGGTGGTGTCTCGTTGACAAACAAAAATGTTGGCAAGCAAATGTTGGCAATCGGTCAATAGTTATCTTTATGTCAACTGACATCTGGAACCACCGACGCAGGGATTTTCAAAATTCGGTCCTAGCTTAGATTAGTGAAATTACAGCGACTGATGGCCAAGAAATGACTATGCAATAATGTATTATTAGTATAGTAAGCGACCTTCTAAGACTGCTTGCCTCGACGTCTTGCTTCTGATGTGGGAGGAATAAAGGCTGAGGTATGCCGTTTCTATACGGTTAGTAATAGTGATCTCCACCTATCGAGGAGGGGATATGTTAATGAGCCGAGGAATACTGCGATCTATCTGATAAGATATCTAAGGTGAGATTCTTTAGAAGGAAATTGGTAAGGCATTTGAGAATAGGAAAGTATAGTACAGTAAGTGGTGTTATACAAAGAGTGAAAAGAGAGATTCTGAAAGACAAGAATATTGAAAAGCGGGTTGAGGAATTGACTGCTAAACTATCCAAGAGTCAAAGGCAGACTTGACCCCTCTTCTACTACCCCTTCAAGAACGGTAGGAGCCCACCGCGATCTGCGTCTGTAAGTAAATACTGTGACAGAATACCCAGGACAATACCAAAGGTAATATGTGCGGTAAGTGTCAATAGAAAGTATTGTGGCCAGGCGAAATTGATTCCAAATAATCCTACAATCGGAGCCATCGGAGGGCCTATCATCATACCCAATTCCATCATCAAGAGCCAGACCACAGCCCAGAATACAGATTTGGAATAGTTCTTCTGCTTCCCCCATACGAAAGTATAAAACAGACCAAAGTTTGCACCGTTCATGAAATGAATAAAGGCTCCGGCTGGATAATATACTGAAAATGATCGGCTTCCTGTCCCCATTTTCCCAAACATGGCGACCGTGTCACCAGGCAGCCATCCGTTGATCACGCCCATTTCTCGGAAGTAGTCAAGCGAGACCGTAGCTAAGGCTCCGACTCCCAAACCGACGACAATTCTCCGGAAGAGATCTCGGTACCTCTTCTTACTGTAGAATATGATCCACAGAAGTATTAAGAGCGCAGGAATGTAAACAAAGGGAATATATCCCGACGCAAATTCATGAGCGACCCTGATGATTCTTGGTCCCAAGGAGACGTCTTTGACGTACTCAGCATATCCAAACGATAGAGTAACAAGCTGAATAGGAACAGCGCCCCCTGTAAACAAGGCTACAAGTATCAGGAAGGCCCTTTTCTTGTTCAATTTTTCTTCTATTTGTAAGACCCTATTGTTGAACTGCTAAACTGATTTTGTGGACAACCTCTTCCAGCTCTTCGCCAATGCTTTCTAAACCTTGATATTGAGAGAACAGATGGGTTGGTTTGATGTACTTTATGATCACTTTCTTATCGGGTCTTTCCATGATCGCTAGTTTGAGGGGAGGTTCGATTGATCCCAACGGATTGGTCTCGATGATCCGTTTCATATATCTCGGATGGAAAAACAGCAATTGTTTCATTCCTCCAACCTTCTTATCCACCATTTTCAACATTTTCTGCGCATCTATTTCCTTGATTAGCATCAGGTTTTCTTCCTCTATAGCTGCTGCTAATATCTCAACCGTGTCGTTGAAATCATACGCTGAAGCCCGTATCACTTGAGATTCCGGTAATTTCATGGATCTGGCTGCCGTCTGATCTTGTGCGGCGGCAGCTTGCCAGAATACCAGAAGGAAAACACTGACATAATAAGCATTCCAGTTTCTAGTTAGATGCATAATACCCTCCTCATTTGTGAATCGATTAAAGGCATCTCTGATTTGAGAATAGCGAAGCCCAACAGGCTGAGTGCCAGGATAGATGCATAGAGTCTGATAGGCTCGAGAAAAGAAAACGCCTCAAAGACAGTTGAACCCGCTATTAACCTGAGAGCTGGCCCTGTGCAACACAGGGACGCCACACCTGCAGTAACCATACTCGTCACTAAAGTTTTATTCATTGCGAGGCGAACCTCTTAACTTATTGAATAATTGAACAAGTAATTGAATACTATTACAAAACATATTTAAGAAAGTTCCCAGTTGATCATCCCCCTTGGGAAATGGGGTCAAGTTTGCTGGCGACTGGTGACTGGATACCGGTTGATTGGTTGATTGGTTCACTGGTGACTGGATCCTTGATATTTGCCTGCCCCGTAGGGAAGAATGACCGTACGGGGGCTCTTGGTTCTTGGCTCTTGGACCTTGACTGCTGACTGCCAACTGGTGACTGGTTGCTGAATCCTTGACACTTGATCCCTGACACTTGATCCTTGCTACTTGCTTCTGGATCCTTGACACTTGATACTTGTTCCTTGCTGCGGGTTTACAGGTAATCCTTCAGAACTTCATAGAGCTTGTCCGCGATTTTTTCTACGGAACCGTCAACCTTCTCCTTTCGCCTGGCTGGAATCTTGGCTGTCTCAAGGCGGTTCACACGGGTGGGGGAACCGGCCAGTCCGAGTCGGTGTTCCTCTACCCCCAGGTCGTCAGCATTCCAGACGGTCATCACGCCATCTTCCCCAACCAACTTCTTGCGTTCAAAATCGGGGAACCGTACCAGGTTGCATCCGAGCTCTACTGATACCACGGTTGGGAAAGGAACAGCCAACCACTCGTGCCCGCCCCTTCTAGCCCGCTTCCCCTTCAGGCGGCCATCCTTCATCAATTCAAGCTCTGTCACGTAAGTCAGCAGTGAGTAATCGAGCCATTCGGCAATCCCGGGAGGAACTTGCCCCGTGGCGGAGTCGGCGCTCTCCTCGCCGCAAAGCACCATATCAACCTCCCCGATCTTCTTTATCCCGCTAGCAAGCGTAAGAGAGGTGGGAAGAGTATCTGCCCCTGCAAAGGTGCGATCCGATAATAGGATAGCCTGGTCGGCGCCCATGGCTATTCCAAGCTGCAAGAACTCTGTGAAAAAAGGGGGCCCCATGGAGAGCAGGATCACTTCCCCTCCATATCTTTCCCGGAAGGAGAGAGCCATCTCGATAGCGTTCTTATCAGGCTTATTAATCTCGTTTCGGGCTTGAGCCCGGTCCAGGGTCATGTCTTTCTCATTGACGCGGACCTCCTCCGGCTTAGGAACCACTTTCATGGAGACGACGATCTTCAGCTTCATCCTCGTTTCTCCCGTACCTTCGAAATCAGAGCGGGAAGCAGGTTGTGAAGATCTTCGACCACAATGTAGTCGGCACGTTCGAAGATGGGGGCGTCAGGGTCAATATTGATGGCGATTACCACTTCCGATTCATCAATGCCGCAGGTGAACTGCACGGCCCCACTAATACCGGCACAAATGCAGATCTTCGGCTTAACGGTGTAACCGGTTTGCCCAATCTGATGGTCGCGGGAGATCCAACCGTTGTCAGCAGCAACGCGGCTGGCCCCGACCATCCCCCCGAGCAGGCTGGCGAGTTCCTCGACCTTGCTAAAGTCCCCATCAACTGCCGCACCTCCTGCCACGATGACCTCCGCCTGAGTGATGTCAACACCCCCGCCAGTCTCCTTCTCCAAAATCTTACCACGGATCTTATCCTTGCTAAACCGGGGCACTGAAACCTCCTCGATCTCCCCTTTTCCCTCCGTCTCGATAGTCTGGAAGATTCCAGGCCGGACGGTCACCATCTGAGGTCTGTGTTTAGGACACTCCACCAGCGCCAGGATGCCTCCTCCGAATCCGGGGACGGCTCCCACCAATAATCCGGACTCCGGTTCGATCTCCAGGCGGATGACATCGGCGATCAGTCCCGTTCGGATGCGAACCGCCGTTCGACCGGCCAGATCCCTGCCATTGTGGGTCGCTCCTATCAGAATGATGTTTGGCTTTCGCTCGGCCACCAGGGCGCTGAAGACCTCGGTGTAGGAATCTGAAAGGTAATTTCCCAGAATGGGGGCATCTACCATGAGAACCCTGTCTGCCCCGTGATTCAGGGCTTTCTCCGCTGACCTTCGCACCTCGTGTCCGAGCAGCACCGCAGTTACACTCTCGCCACTCTCTGAAGCCAGTTCTCCCGCCTTTCCCAGCATCTCCAGGGAAACCTCTCGCAATTCTCCCTCCTCGTGCTCCAGATACACCCAGATCCCACGGTACGAACCACTGTCAGTATCAGCGGTACTCATAAGACTCTGTGCGCAGTAAACTCAGCCAGATCGAAGATCCGAATACCGTCAAGTTTCTCCGTCTTCAGGCTATCTTCAAAGTTTTGAACACAGAAGGGGCAGGCGGTCACAACCGCATCGACTCCCAGCTCTGCCGCCTCGTTGACCCTCAGGTTGGAGAAGCGCTCGCCCGCTTCTGTCTCCAGAAACATTCTTCCTCCCCCGCCCCCGCAACAGAGGGTATTGGCACGATTTTCCTCGAACTCCTCCACCACGACCCCCGGAAGGCTCCGGAGTACCTCCCTGGGTTCTCGAGTCAAGGCTCCGTAGCGGCTCAGATAGCATGGATCATGATAGACAACTCTGATCTCCTTTCTACTATCCTTAAGATTGGCCTTGCTGCTCTGATTCACTTGCAGTCGATCATCGGCCATCAGCAGAGCCAGATACTCAGTGTAATGAAAGACTTCATATTGACCCTCGTGTTCCGGATAGACGAATTTGAACATCTCATAGTCGTGAGGAGAAAAGGCCACAATGGTTCTGACTTCCTTCTTTTCGAAAATAGCTATATTCTTCCGAATTAGTTCCTCCAGGAACCCCTCTTCCCCGACATATCGGACAAGGTCGCCGCTGTCCCGTTCATCCTCACCCAAAGCTCCGAACTTGACATCGGCTGAGCTCATGAGACTAGCCAGGCTGCGAACTGCTCTCTTCATTCGCGGATCGTAGCAGGCTGCAGAGCCAGCGTACAGAAGAATTCCTCCAGCTTCCTCTACCTTGGGGATCGAAAGGTCCTCGCACCACCGACCACGTTGGGAGGGGG
>JAZGBI010000086.1 GCA_036476315.1 Candidatus Neomarinimicrobiota bacterium
TGTTTGTGGGAGAAGAAACAGTCGAGGAGATGGTTACGGTAGGAACTGTGACATCCACCGTCACCCCGTCAGACGTAACGACTGAGCTTGTGTTGCCTGCGGCGTCCTTGGCACGAACCGACACGTAATACGTCGTCCCATCTGTTAAGCTCAGGGAAGACGCCGAGGCGGAAGTGCTACTACCTGCGCTAGTCCAGTCCTGCACGTCTGTCCCACCGGAGGTTGTGCCGATGGCCCACTCATACGAGGTAACACCCACGTTGTCGGTGAAACCGCTCCAGTTCGCCTGAATCGTTGAGGCCGAGTTCTGGTAGTCAACGTCCGCAGCCACGCCGTCAGATACCACCGCGGAACCTGCCGATGGAGCACTCTCCTCCACTGGATTCAGCTTCAGCACGAAGACGTCGTCTTGGCCGTTGTGGAACCTATCATAGGCCCCGGACGTTGTCGGAAAGTCGGTCGAATACACATCCCCGGTCACGTACACATTGCCACTGGCGTCCAATGCCAGTGAATAGCCAACTTCGTTACTACCACCTCCTACAAGGGTGGAGTAGACAAGGCCGCTGCCACTTGAATTCAGCTTGGCTACGAAAACATCGGCCGTCCCGAAGAGAGTCGTGTCATAGGCTGCAGATGTGGTCCCGAAGTCTGTGGACTGTGTGGACCCAGTCACGTAGGCGTTTCCACTGGAGTCCACCGCCAGCGAACGTCCAGTATCTGTTGTGCTCCCCTTTAGGAACGTAGAATAGATCAGACTGGTGCCGGTTGAGTTCAGCTTCGTCACGAAAACGTCCCTGGGACCGCCGAAAGATGTCTGATAGGCCCCGGATGTGGTGGGAAAGCTTGAGGACTCGGTGTATCCGCTCACATACGAGTTTCCGCTTGTGTCCAATGCAAGGGAAAGGCCCCAATCTACACCACTCCCCCCCAGGAAGGTGGAGTAGGTCAGGCCAGTTCCGGTTGAGTTCAGCTTCGCCACGAAGACATCGTAGGCGCCGTTGTGGGACGTGTCATAGGCTCCGGATGTGGTCGGAAAGTCGGTGGAATTCGTATAGCCAGTCACGTAGGCGTTGCCGCTAGTGTCCAACGCCAGCGACTGACCAAGATCGTTACTGTTTCCCCCTAAGAAAGTAGAGTAGATGAGGCTCGTGCCGGTTGAGTTGAGCTTAGCTATGAAAACATCCTGACTTCCGTTGTGGGAGGTGTCATAGGCTCCGGATGTGGTCGGAAAGTCGGTGGAATTCGTATAGCCAGTCACGTAGGCGTTGCCGCTAGTGTCCAACGCCAGCGACATAGCAACATCGCCACTGCCGCTCCCTAGAAGAGTAGAGTAAATGAGGCTACTGCCGGTTGAGTTCAGCTTGGCTACGAAAACGTCGTACGACCCACCGTTCCAGGACGTGTCATATGCACCGGACGTGGTGGGAAAACCTGAGCCGGCCCAACCAGTGACGTAGACGTTACCGCTGTTGTCCACCGCCAGCGAACGACCGAAATCACTACCGCCGACCCCCAGGAAAGTGGAGTAGACAAGGCTGCCGCCGGTTGAACTCAACTTAGCTACGAAGGCATCGTAACTTCCACCCGGGTGCGACGTGTCATAGGCCCCGGATGTGGTGGGAAAGCTGCTTGAATACGTATACCCGGTCACGTAGACATTGCCACTGGTGTCCAATGCCAGGGACTGGGCCTTGTCGGATGCACTACTCCCCAGGAAGGTGGAGTAGATAAGGGGATCAATGACAAGAGCCAGATGTGGGTAAGCGGTCTCCACTTCAAATCCAACAGAACCATCCTCCCTCAACACAAACCTTCCTGGCACTTCTTCCTTTCCACCGCTTGCTTCCTGGTATGCCAATAGCTGACCGTGTATAACGACACCAAGGCTCGTGCCCAGAGCCAGGTCCCCTTCCCGGGTCATCCAGACATCCTCAGGCCCATCAAAACGCAGCCTCACCTGGGCCAGGTCCGCGCCTGGCTTTACCACCAAGTCATACCTCAGGTACCCACCGTCCATGTGTACCCTCGCACTGATGCCCGGGTAGACCTCCTCCATCACCACCTCTTGAAACAGAGGAACGAAACTGGCCCACCTGGAGGGGTCGTTGCCGATGAAGTAATTGTGATAGGCCTGGGAAAGACCACGGCCTGCAACCTCGCTAGCCAGCCCTCCTTCAAACTCCATCCTTACCACATGACCGACCCGGCGGATCCCCTCAAGAGTCTCACGTTCCCACGGTGGACTGTGCGAATGCTTTAGATCACCCGCTTCTCCTCCACTCTCCACACGGTAGAAGTCATACACGATTCCCGAATCGGTGATCCAGGCAACCATACCCCCAAGTCTAACCTGATATCTCACCACTTCAGGCCATTGGCCACGGTTTTCCACGAAGACAGGCCTGTTTGCATGACTCAACTGGTCCGTTACTTCAGGGATCACATCCCTAGGCCTTTCCGGTATGGACCATCTCATCGTCTCTGGGGGGATCCACCTGGGCTGCTTGATACCGAGTAGAGTGGGTAATGGAAAGTAGTTCTTCCCTATTTCCGCTGTATTGCGTAGGGCGTCCTGATCTGCCGGCTGCAAGAACGACAGGAACGCTTCGTGCGGGATGCTCGCATCCTCCGTCGATCCGAGCGCCATGGAACCTACAGTCAGGAGCCAGACGAGAACCGCTATCCTACCTTGCAACGATCACCCCCTTACCAAAACCCAGAATCTCGATAACGTCACCATCCTGATCTACGAGTTCACACACCTGGGTGTACTGAAGGGTCGACTCGCCCTGCGCCGTCGTGCCGAACACAAGGTTCGCCAGACTACCCGTGCCCGAAACAGAAGCGCTGTCGGTTCCCAGGTAGATCGTATGGATGTCAAGAATGCCTGATGCCGGGTCATCTTCATAGAAGAACAGCGGAGGGCCGCTTCCCTCAAGGAAATCCCCGGGCTTCACAGAGGTCAATGACAGGTTCGCATTGTCATAGGTTAACTGGATGTGAGCACCCGTCATGCTGTCTACCTCCATGGCAAACACCCGGATACTGACACTGTTGCCCGTGTTGACAGAGATACTATCGGGAAAGAAAACAAGAGCAGGGGGCAGGATCCCTTCTTCTTCAGCTGCCTCAATATCCAGAGGGTTCTCAAATTCCCCTGTGGGAACCTCGCAGCTGAGAATGAGAACCACCCCGGCCGGCAATGCCCACTTAATCCAGCGCAATGGACAGCCTCAGTTGTGCTTGTTGATGTTTGGGATCAAAGGCGAATTGAAGAGAGGTAGACGAGTTGGCCTGATCAGTTAATCTTGGTCCAACCAAATAGGCATGGATCACATTCCCCAGCCAAAGACCTGCTGCAGCGTACGCCAGCATCGTTATCTGGTCATTAGCTGTTGTCATCTCGTTAAGGCTGTCTTTTGCCTTAGCCTTGTAGTCGGCAACGAGTTGTGGGTCAGTTGCATTGTTATATTCGGTTTGAAAGACATCATAATCATCGTTTGCTGACTGATAAGCGGTGTAACTGACATAAGTAAGTCCACCTACAGCGAGCTCGGAGAGTATCCATCCAAACGCCCACATTGTCTTCTCTGCATAGAACTGTCCAAGCCCTGGGAAGACCAGCGATCTCATCATGGCTCCCATTCTCGTCTTTACCACAGGAACCGGCTGGGCACCTGCAAAAGATTTGGCTCCTAACTTTCGGCGTTCTATCAGCTCCTCAGGTGGCTCCATATCAACCATCTGATATGCAAGGAATTCAATCTCAATGATCAAACCATCCACCTGGCCTACGTAAGAGACATTTCTCGTGCGAATAGACTCACCCGTTTCTACTGAGATCATTCTGGCATCGATTGTGAAAGTCTCACCAACCTTCCCAATGGCGCCACCAAACATCTGCTGGACGCCGAGAAGTTGTCCCACTTCAACAGCGCATTCATCGCTAGTACAGCCCGTTTGCTGAAAGCCCTGCTCCTGAAGAACCTCCTCCATCATTCTCCGTTCGACTAACCGCACGCCACCGGTATTGGCGATTGAGCTCCTGAAGCGGTCCGTCAATGTCTGGGCTTCAAGCTGGGAGATACCCCTCCCCTCAAAATCCACCACAGCCACAGTGGGACGGGTATCTTGGGCACAAACAGCCGAAAAAATGAGTGTGAGCACAGGCAGAATGGACGTAGCTGGTCCGAGCGGGCCTCTCCAAAACACCGATGACCAGATGTCCTTGAAATATTTCATGAGATCAGAACTAATGAAAGCACCCTTAATTGAAGTTTAAACACGAGTAATTCAAACGCAACAAAAAACTGTCCGCACGATCGGTGCTAAAACACGCCAGAGTCACGGGAGAGATATGCAAAATCGGTGTATCCACGCGCCACAAAATCGATAGTCTTCGTGGGAGTGCTAACCTGCAACCCGGTGTGGTGTTCCCCAAAAACCGCTACAAGTCTGGCGTCATTACGAGAGGAAGGATCATTCCTTGTTTCTCTTAACGACCACCAGAGTAATATCATCCATCTGGGGGGCGTCGCCAGCATGGGACCGAACAGCCGAGACAATTCCATCAATGAGCTCCTCCGAGGAAACGTCCAAGTTGTCCTTCACAACCTCCTCAAGACGTTCTTCCCCGAATTCTTCCTCATGGGCATCCATGGCTTCAGTCACTCCGTCTGAATAAACCACAAGCACGTCACCGGGAGCAAAGGAGATCGAGTCTTCTTCAAAGGATGAATCCTGCATAAACCCCAGGACAATTCCCCCCGTAGCCAGACGTCTGGGATCATCCTTACGTGAAAAGAGAATGGGATTATCGTGACCGGCATTGACGTAACGCATTCGACTCTCTTCGGGATCGAGAATCCCGTAGAACAGGGTCACAAATTTTTGAACGTCTGTAGACTGCCAGAGCAGTTCGTTTGACCGCTCGATGCACTCAGCACAAGAGTGAGTGGGACGCGTGAGACCCCGGAGCGTGGCCTGAACGTTTGCCATGAGTAGCGCCGCTGGAAATCCCTTCCCGGATACATCGCCCAAACAGAGTGCCAGTTCCCGGTCATTCACGGGAATGAAATCGTAGTAGTCACCCCCCACTTCCTGGGCCGGGATACTCTTACCGGCAATGTCATACCCGGCAATTCGCGGATTTTCATGGGGCAGCAAATGCATCTGAATCTCATAGGCAACCCTCAACTCCTGTTCCATGCGGAGGAGCTGCTGTTCTTCTTCATATAAACGGGCATTCTCAATGACCTGCGCAGATTGGGTGGCAATGATGGATAGCAGCCGCTGATCTTCCGCACTGAAGCCTTCTTCCCCCCGCTTGTTGAACACATTCAACAGACCGATCATATGGCCTTTCAGCCGAAGCGGGACGCTCAATAGCGATCGAACTGGAAAGTCCTGTTTAGCCGTGCCACGAAAGCGATCATCCTTCTGAAAGTCAGTAACAAGAAGGGGGACCTGATTTTTCAGCATCCAGCCCGAAAGTTGAACGCCGAAATGGTAAGGAACTATATCTGACCTGGACTCCATCTTGCGGACCATGGTTCGGAAAGGACTGTCTGGTACTTCCTCGTCAAGCAATAAGACTGCACCCTGTTCCACCTTCAGGTGCTTCACACACTTCTGAATAATGAGTTCCACCACATCGTCCAGCTCCCGGGCGCTACCGACAGCAAGGGCGATTTCGTTCAATATGGCGAGTTCCTCTACTGCTTTGCGCAGTCGCTGGAGTTCGTCAAGCCGTGTGGTCATTTCCCTTCTCCCTGGTGAACGGGTCGCTCAACCGCCTACTCTTTCTTATAACTCTCCACAGCCTTCTCCACCGTCTCGAAGCTCTGGAACACCTGGATGAGTTGCGTTGCCATGAAGACGCTGTAGATCTTTCTGGTAGGACGGGCGATCTTCAAATCCCCCCCTGCATTACGCAGGGAAGTGTAGGAAGCAAGCAACGACCCGAGCCCGGTACTGCTAAACCATTTCACCTTTCCCATGTCCACCACGATCTCCTTTTGACCTTTTTCAATGAGATCCTTTATGTACGGATGCAAGAGGACGCTCTGCGGACCGTTAATCATCCTGCCGGAAAGGGTCAATACAGTAACATCGCCTTTAGTGCTCTCTTTTATTTTCATCCCGATCTCTTCCTCTCTTTTTTGGTCCTTGGCTTAAGGTATTTAATCAACGTGAGCTCATTTATGTTCTCTGGTTTTCTCTCATAGCGCACATCATCCATCAACACTTTCATGAGGGGAATTCCAAGTCCGCCATTCTTGTATTGCATGAAGTCCTGGTTGATGTCAAACGGTTCAATACTATCAAATTCAAATACCTCTCCCTTGTCTCTAATTACTGCCTTGATGGATTTTTCGTCGATCCGGATCTCCAGATGACACCGGGCTTGATCTTCCGTGGTGCTGCCGTGACGCAACACATTGTGACAGGCTTCCGACACGGCCATCTCCACCAGGTCCGCGTCCGAATTACCCAGACCGTGCTGCCTTGAGATAAAATGGATCAGTTCCCGGGTTTGATGGAAGTGCTTCCGGCTTGACGAAATGGTGATCCTGTAAACGGGACTAGCCGACATATATCACCTGGACCGTAATGTTGTCAGCCCCACCGTTCTGTCTGGCGAGGTCGATGAATTCCGCCACAGCATCATCAGGCCCCTCATGAGCCAGAATCTCATGGAGTCGATTCCTGGAGACTGAGCCCCATAGTCCGTCCGAGCAGAGGAGAAACCGGTCGCCGGGAGACAGGCTAAGGGACTCTTCCCTGATGTTAACATTGACGTCGGCCTGAGCCCCCAGCGCTTCCGTGACAATATTCTTGTTGGGATGACTTTCCGCCTGTTCTTTCGAAATAAGCCCCTCATCGACCATTTCCTGAACCAGGGACTGGTCCTTGGTAAGTTGCATCAATTCACCATCGTGTAAATAGTAAGCCCGGCTGTCTCCCACATGGGCAAGGTATGCACTCTCCTCCTGAATGACCAGCGCCACGCAGGTCGACGCCATCATAGCTTTACGGTAAACACCGACTTTTTCTCGGAAAATCGCTTCATTTATCTCTGTGAGGACTTTCTGGAGAAAACCGGGTGTGTCTTCAGGATCTCTTTCGGAGAATCTTTCTTTCAATTGATCAACCGTTGACTGGCTCGCAAATTGTCCCCCCTCTTCATGACCCAATCCATCGGCTACCACGAAGAGATCGCCCCAGTCACAGTGAATGTGGGACCACCGATCCTGGTTCACTTTCCTAACGAGACCGATGTCAGAATTGCCGGAAAACGACAGCCTCATTTCATCCTTGAAGTCTCATTATGCGCGATAGGCGCCTTCTGGTGTCCTGTAGTTCCACTATTTCCTGGTCTGCATACTGCCAGAGGCCCAGCAATTTTTCATAATTCTCTCTCGCCAGATCGAGCTCTCCCATTGCTTCGTAAATCCTCCCTCGCGCGTAGAACACTACGGGATAGACGAAGCTATGCACGTTTCGGGAGACGGACGGCTCCTCCATCTCCCGCGTTATGGTAAGAGCCTGACTGTAATTCTTTCTCGCCAGATGGAGCATAGCCTGTTTGTGAAGATAGAAGTCCCGCCAAACCTTGGAATTCTTCAGATTATCACATTCCAGGAGGGCCCGATCCACCTCCCCCAGAAGTTCAAAACGCTCTATGAGCAACGCATTGTATGTGAATTTGGTCCAGGAAGTAATGTCCTCTCGTTCAATGATTTGGCTTACCGTATCAATAACATCAGATAACGCCTTAACCTTTCCCCACCGTGCATGGAGTGCTCCTTCCCAGTAGTAGGCGAGAAGTACCAAATCAAGCCCCGGATTCACTGCCAGGGCACTGTCCAGCAGAGTTAGAGCAGTGGTTGTATCTCCCAGGAAATGGAATAACAGAGCCTGCCAGATAATTGTGTTGGCCTCAGTATCTTTACCGATAGATTTGGAAATGACAAGAGTTTCACTCAAATCCTCCAGTGCCTTCCTGTACTGTCCCTGTTCTTGATAGAGATCACTGATCGAGTTTCTTCCTGTTTCCTGCCAGGTGAGGGGAACTTCGGGCCGAACCATCCTGGCATACTGCTTCAGTGCCTGATCATACTGACCCGTAAGTTGGTACGCATAACCCAGGCCATTGATGAGAGAATACGCTTCCGGATCCAATGAGAGACCTCTTTGGTAAGCTTCGCGTGCCAATTCAAACTCCCCTTTGCCGCGATACATAAGGGCAACCTGACCGTAGCCCGATGGTTCGTCAGGGTACAGACTGATATAGTGCTCGACCACCTCGATACCCCGGTCAAACATTCCCGATTGGTAGTAAATATCAAAGATATGGCGGTACGCCAGCTTGAATTCGGGGTCTAATTTGAGAGCCTGTTCGAAGGCATCAAGTGCCTTCAAATTCTCTCCGGACCCGTGAAAATAGGCCTCGCCCAAACCATACCACCCCTCTTTCTCGTCAGGATAGTCCTTGACCAATGTCTTAAAGATGGACTCACCTTCGCTGATGCGGCGTCTTATGAATGCCAGCACTCCCTCAACAAGCAGTCTATCCTTTCGAGGAATGTCTCGGCTGCCGGAAAGGATGTGGGAAAGGGATTCTTCTGCCTGTTGGTCCGTGGCCACTCCTAATCCTGAAGCAGACCACCACTGGGCAATGGCCATCTTGTAGTATGCCTGATTGAAAGTGGCGTCGACGGAGACAGCTTTCTGGAACCGAACGATAGCATCATCAAACTCTAGTCTGTTGAGTAAATCAACGCCTTCCAGATAGTGTTGGTACGCCTCGACCGAGGAAGTTGTCTTTTCTTTCACGGCGACATCCACTCTATCCACCGTCGTAGCTGGCAGATTCAAATCGTTCCGTATCTGTACCGCCAGGTCGTCCACCATTGCAAAAATGTCGGTCCCGTCAGCCCGTTGGGACCTAGCTACTGTCCCCGTCAGGACATCCACGAGTTGAGAGGTCAAGATCAGTTCCCCGCCGGCTTGTATCAACTTTCCCATGAGCATCGTCTCCGCTTCGGCCTGTTTTGCCACCTCCGTGGCGATCTCTGGATCGATCTTCCTTCGATCTCTTGACCCCAATTGTTTCTGTATGTCAAAAAGCCGCTGACTGCTGAATACCTTCAGGGACGCGACTTCTGATAGATCGGCTATAATGAGCTCCTGCAGGATTTGACCCAGCCGCTGACTGTCTTCAGGATCTCCAAGGTTCTCGAAGTATAGTACTGCCAGAGAATTCTCTTGAATAGCAGTTATTGGTTCGACACCTCTCTTTAATAGTCTCTGTATCCCAAATATCAGTAGAACTGCAACCACAGCTGCAGCAAGGATATAGGCGGGAGCACGCCTAACTGGTTTTTTCTCCTCGACCCTGGGCACGGGAATCGCTGTGGTAATAGTAGTTGTTTTCCCCGTTTCAATGTCTTTTTTCAACTTCTTCAAATCTGCCGCCAGGTCGTCTGCGTGTTGATAACGATCTTCCGGATCCTTCTCCAACGCCTTGTGGATGATCCGATCGAGCTCATTGGGAATGTTGGGATTCAACGTACTGACAGGCAGAGGGGCCTCGTTCACAATCGCATAAAGAATAGCGGCATCATGCTCTCCTTTGAACGGAAGCTGACCAGTGGCCATTTCGTACATCACCACGCCAAACGAAAAGAGATCACTGCGATGATCTACTTCAGACCCTTCTGCCTGTTCAGGGGACATGTAAGCTAATGTTCCCAGAGTAGACCCTTCCTTCGTTACTCTTGTCTCCCCTTTCCGCCTGGCCAAACCGAAATCCATGATCTTAACCAGACCGTCTTTGGAAATCATAATGTTCTCAGACTTGATGTCCCGGTGGACAATCTCCTGGTTATGAGCCGCATTTAGACCGTCTGCCACAGAAATGGCAATCTTTAAGACCTCCTTAGTCTTGAAAGGCCCTTTTTCCAGCTTGTCTTTGAGAGTTTCACCCTCCACGTATTCCATCACGATGAATGTTTCCTCATCCACTTCGTCAATCTCATGAATGGTCATGATATTTGGATGACCCAAGGCAGATGCTGCCTGGGCTTCGTGAAGGAAGCGAACCCTATCGTCTTCACTGGCAAGAAGATGATGTGGCAAGAACTTCAGAGCGACGGCGCGCTTGAGTTTGGTGTCTTCGGCCTTGTACACTACACCCATCCCGCCACGGCCCAGTTCTTCTAGTATCCCGTAGTGGGATATTGTCTTACCGATCATAGATCATTATCACCGTGTTTCCTGCGGGGCCTGCGGGATCCCGCAACGGCGGGATTCCCCCCTCACCCAGCTTCTGGAGGATCTCATAATGGGAAACAGTTTTGCTGACCTGTCCCCTGTCTTCTTGGTGGATCATCGTTTCCGACCAGGGGTCCTCACCGTTCGCCACAGTCGGGCATCGGACCCTAATTGCATAATTCCTGGGGAAAAGTTTACAATGTTCAGAGGAAATATGGAACCAAGTCAGCTAAAACACAACAAATTCAAAGATGGTTTTCGCTTTCACGAAAAGCGTTGTGAGGGGTTCTTTGAGGGTAGGATGGAATAAAGGAGAGAGACTTAACGCATCATGCAAGATGTTGAGGTTTCGTTTTCATTGACACGAGGGCATAAGATACCCCGAGTACTTCAGCCAGCTTTTTCTTGCTGTGCTGGTATTTTCCCAGAAGGAATAAAAACAGATCAGCCTCAAACCTCTTGTTTGCCTGTTTCCAGGTGAGCGAGCCCAATGATTCGATATACTCATCGAAGTAGACATCCCCTTCAAAGGGGCGATCCAGAGGCTTCCCTCGCTTCAATCCCAACTTCTTCTGATAGAGGAAGTATGTGCGTGTATTGATCTTGAGAGTTCGACACAGCTCGGGAGCATGTTTTGTCCGGAGAAGCTGCAAACTGAAGAGATTCTTGTGGAACACGTTGCGAATTTCTTTCAACGTCTTGCCCATGGCGAAGTCAAAGATTTTTTCCTGCACGTCAATGCGTGGAATCTCTTGATTTCTCCTCAAGAATTTGACGTAGGTTTCCAGTAAACGTTTCCGGTAACCCAGGACGGGCAGTCCCAGATCAAGTTCTTTTTCCAGTTCCCTGTATCCCAGGGAATAGAAGTGATCAGCCAGGCCGATATCTCCTAACATTTCATGACAGAGCCCAAGCTTATAATAGTCTTCAAATGCCATATCGCGCATTTCATATCGAGTGGTAAGCTGGAGTGACTGGCCGTGGAATTTGATGGCTTCACGATAGTTTTGACGTTCGAATTCGAGGAAACCAGTATTCTGCAGGGCAAGTCCCAGGAGGTAGGGGGAAAGTCCATTACGAATATACTTTTCAAAAAGCGCCTTGGCCTCGTCATAGGATCCCTGCTGAATCAACATCCATCCTTTATCGTTGATGACTTCGTGTTGATGATCAGTCAGGCCGTGTTCCACGGCAACGGACATAGCTTCATCGAGGTACTTCTCCGCTTCCTTGAAGTCTCTAACGTGCACACATATTGACCCCATATGCCTCAGAACCGTACTGAGTCGGAAATTCTCACCGGTTTCCTTGTAATGGTCCACAGACTTCGCGAGTAGCTGTAACGACCGGTCGGGATCGGTGTAGTTGATGGACAATCCGATGTAAGTCCTAATGCGCCATTTCAATCTTGGATTCCTGGTCATCGTTAAGGCAGTTTCCAGAAGAGACACTGCCTCCCTCAAATACCCGAGTTTTCGTAACAAGTTGGAAAGCTCCGTAAAAACATATGCCTTTACATCATTCACGACCGATTGGTCCAGTGAAATATGAAACGCGGCGAAGGCCTTCCTGTAATTGCCGTTGAAGGTATGTATTCCCCCGAGACAAGCCCACGCAACGCCGCTGAGATTAGGATCGTCCAGTTCCAGCACATGAATTAGGTCACCCAGCGCATTTTCCTTCGTCAGAAGGTTTAACCGATAGGCTTCCTCCGTCTTATCCAGATACAGATTTATGTGAAATCCTTCGATCAATTCCTGGGGCGGAATGGTTACTTTTTTCCAGGGGATAAAGTTTCTGATATCACTAATGACGAGACTGTCCGTTGTCATGATTCCTCCTCGGGGTCTGGTATGACCCCGGTCTTAATTTACTCCCATAAACAGTGTTGCTTCTGTCACGCCTCTGGCGTGCTTTTTCCGCATAACTTCAAAAGTGCCATAGTATAACGAAAAATTAGTTTATGAACAAGCATCATGATAACCTTTGATTATCTCTTTCGCAGTCTAATGAAGAAATCCTTACGTCAGGACTTCTAACCTGGATAATCCACCAATTGGTCCCGCAGTTATGCGGGAGGTTAACCCCGCCTGTCTGACCGCCAGGCAGGCAGTCCCGAGAGTTTTCGGGACATGCGGCCCATCGAAGATCCCGTAGAATGCGGGGAAGGGTGATTAATTCATCCCGACGCTTCGGGATGAATTAATCAGGCTAAAGGAATAGGAATGCGACACTGCATACCTTTCCCGCACTGCCGGTCACGGAACCGCAAATTTACACCCTCTGTTCCGTCACAGAACGGCACATACTCGTCCCGCTGGGCGCCAGACCCTGGACGCAGACAGTTAAGCGGGCAAAGGGCCCAATTATCTATCTGTAGATAAAGACGTTATGGTGAAGATTTTACCACCGCTCGCTGGTACCTGAACTCATAACATCCTCCTCATAGTTTTTCCGGTAAGTTGAATTGTGACACGAAACATCGTTGCGCAATGCCCTCAAACTTGAGATCACCCGTTTTGGCTGGGTCCCGATCCATTCTGGCTTGGTCCTGATCCATTCTGGCTGGGTCCCGATCCATTCTGGCTTGGTCCTGATCCATTCTGGCTTGGTCCTGATCCGTTCTGGCTGGGTCCCGACCCGTTCTGGCTTGGACCTGAATCAAAGGTCTGAGAGGGATCGGTTGACAGTGGGTTCGCGAAATCGGAGCATGCCGTAGCTCCGAACAGTAGCGCCGATAGTACCACGATGATTCTTTTCTTCATGACTACCTCCTTTATGTATTTCAAGATGGGGGATAGTATTGCATAAGAAAGAATAAATCAAGTAAAATCATGTAAGTTCTTAAAAAACTATCTCTTATGATTCGTTATATTGCGTTGGTTCCTTCTCTTTCGCCTATCCAGACAGCTTCCTCCAGCTGTTGCAACTTTCTTGATTCCGCCGACCGACCGTTCAGACGGAAAAAGGTGCATTCCCGGCGACGGGTCAGCGTCCTTTTCTCAGATTTCTCGACCAGTTCGCTGGTGTAACTTTCCTTCATGCCATAAGGTCTTCGAGAATTGTGTTCCGAAGAAGAGGTGGCTCCAGAGAGGTTTCATGATTAATGTTGCACCGGAGTTCATCGTGGTTGAGGGATGAAAATGAAAGGGATGCTCATTCCGGCGTTAAGCCTGTCTCTGCTGACACAGTCTTCATACGCACAACTGGGATGGGCACATCATGAACCCGACCTGAACTGGCGAACCATCCCGTCGGAACACTTCTTCGTTCATCATCCCGCAGGTTACGAGGAATTGGGAATGAGGGTGACCGCGCTTTGTGAAGAGGTCTATCACCCTATTTCCCAGTCCCTCAATTACCATCCCGGCGTAACCCATGTGGTGGTGCACACGAGATCTGACATTCCAGGAGGGGTTGTCTCCTCTCTCCCCTGGAGAATTGAATTATATCCCCCGGAGCCTCATAGTAACACCTTCGGTTCAGGAAGCGATTGGCTCCGACTGCTCATCATTCACGAGTTCACCCATATCGTCCATCTGCGAAAACGGGAAGGCCTTTCCAATCTTGCCTATCCTCTCTTTGGCGATTTCGGTGCTCTCTTTCAGGAGACTGTGCCCAGATGGTTTACCGAGGGGATTGCCACTCTCAATGAAACGCGCTATACGACCGGAGGCAGGGGTAGAACACCGTTTCATTGGATGCAGATGGCGGCTCCCATAAGGGCTGGAAACCCATGGCCACTGGAAAACACGAGCTATCCCAGTCGTAAACGAGCCCCACAGACCTCTATGCAGTATATCTCAGGCTATTACCTGTCGTTCTATGTGACCCGGCAATACGGCTCCCAAGCATGGGCCGGGATACTGGATCGATATTCAAAATTCCCATTCTTGGGATTTGGCCACGCAGTGAAATCGGTCACAAAAAAAAGACCGCAACAGATATATGAAGAACTAATCACACAATTCCATGACCCTCAGGCTTTTAGAGAAACACGTTATCCGGAAATCGATATCTGGCAGCAGCCTACCATTCCTGAAGACCAGCTTTCACCCAGGTGGCGCGATGAGAACCATCTCGTGTTCTATCGAAGGAGTCTCGATGACTTAGAGGAGCTCACCGAGGTCAACCGCACCGGCATGAAGCGGCGGATCGTACAAAGAATTCTCGCCAAGCAAGACAATAGCTTTACCCTGGGAAAGGATGTCATCGTATGGTCAGAACTGCATCCACACCCTCGGTTTATGGCAACAGTCTATTCGGATCTCAGAGTATTTGATCGTGGAACCAAGGAGATGCAAACGCTGACAGAAAAAGCCCGAATATTCAATCCGGACCTATCGCCTGACGAATCTCAAGTCGTGGCCGTTCAAACGTTACTACCCATAACTCGACTCGTCTCAGTCGATCTGGAGAATGGGAATATCAAGACTCTTCTGGAGATTCCCGGCGCAACCCTTTTGAATCCCCGATGGTCACCCGACGGAGAACACATCACCCTGGCAGTAAAAGATTCCGCCCACAGACAAAATATCGCGGTTCTGAACACAAAAACAGGATACTGGGACCACCTCTATTCCCCCAATCGTCACCACGACAATAATCCTTGCTGGTCCACCGATGGTAAATACGTTTTGTATGCCTCCGACGAATCGGGAGTTTTTAATATCTGGGCCGTTGAGGTTGCTTCCGGGAAAAGATGGATGGTGACCGACGCCAACCTGGGAGCCTTTACTCCCGACGTCTCCCCTGGGGGGGATGAATTGGCCTTTTCAGTCTACACCCACACCGGTTTTACCATTGCTACCATGTCACTCGATTCCACGCGTTGGATCAAGAGAGCGAATGTTGAACCAGCGGCCAATCCCATGATTTTCCAGGGGAAGCTAACCTCTTATGAAGATTCCACTCGACCCGGAATAGTGAATAAGCAAACTTTGGCTTACCGGCCGTGGACACAGTTGGTTCTCCCACAGGCATGGTCTCCTTATTTTCTTAACCTCGAACAATTTCAGGCATTGTGCTTGTATGTGACGAGCAGGGATGTTCTTCACCGTCATGCCTGGCAAGGCAGTCTGGGCTTCACCGCCAATGAGTTCCGCCCCCTCATCGACTGGTCTTACACTTACAGTCGTTTCTGGCCAGAATTCCAGCTGAGAACATACGCGTTTCCAGAAGGGGGTAACCGAAACAATGACGACAAGTTGTGGGTGAAAAAAGGCGCTGAAGTGGCCCTGTCGTTGCCCCTGTTCCTCGAAAGAAATGTCTATACCACCTTTTTCCAACCCTTCTTCCGGATGAGGCACCAATCTCTGGAAGAATCACAAACCTACCGGGGGATACGACTGGGGCTCAACTGGACAAGAACCGGACAGGCTCCGCGGGACATCGCGCCTCACAAGGCTCTATTCCTATCCCTGTTTGCTGGATGGTCGATCCCCGCTTTGGGAAGCGATTTCACCGGACGACAATTCTTTAACCAGGCAGACATATTCTTTCCTGGCCCGGTACCCCATCACCAGATCCACCTGTCCCAAAGATATCACAATCGAGACAACAGGGGAGGAAACTTCAGTTATCCGTTCTACGGAGCTTTACCTACAGGGTACAATGACGATAAAAGGAGCCATCAACTCCGCTTGCGGCTTGCCTACGTCTTTCCGGTGGCCTATCTTGAATGGAGCATTCCTATTCTTCCCATATATGTGGACTTCCTGGATGCTGCGCTCTTTTATGATTGGGGATCGAGCTGGAACAAAGTGATGGAACCAGATGATTTACTTAAAGGAGAGCGGTCCTCGAAGGGGGTCCAGGCAACGATGGTCAGTTATCTGTTCCAGAAGGTGCGGGTGCGCCTGGGCGTTGCAGTTTTTTATCACTCGAAAGACCGGGAATGGAAAACTGTTCCGGTACTGCAATATAAGCTCGGGTTGTGAAGTTGATCTGAAAGTCCTACACCAGAAGAAGGGGACTCACCGCCGTGGCCATGAGATAAATGAAGATCCACCAATCGGCTACACCAACTCTGGTTTTTTGTCTGAACTGACTCATGAATTTCTCCTTCCTGCCAGTTAGACAGAAGAGGTCTCAAATAGTTGTCAGAGGAAAAGTAAAGAACAGGAGATCCAACCGGTCGCTGCAAGTGCTCTGAACTATCGTTACGTGAATTCTCTCCTCAAATATTTGTCCAGGGCAGACACACGTCTCTCCAGTTCTCCGTATTGGTGTTCGTCAAGGAGGGACACACAGATCCTTATCCCTTCGCGGACGGTGCCGGTGGGTTTGAGAGGAATTCCGGCAAGTCCGAAACAGAGCATGTGGTATAGCAGTTCCTCCCCGGTCATGTTTTCACGACAGATCGTGAAATAGAACCCATCTGCGATTGGCTCTCCCAGGTCGTCCTTATACAGGAGATCAAATCCGTAGGACTGAAAAACCTGCTTCGCCTTGTGGGCTCTTTCTCCATACTGCCGCACTTTCTTGAGGAAATTGTATTTTCTGTCACAGGCTGCCTCCATAAAAGCCGCAAAGGCATGTTGCGGTGCCTGAGGAACGCCGGCAGTGGTCGCGTAAACTCCTCCATAAATAAAGGCATATCCAAGTATGTCCGTATCATAGTAGTGCTTGAGGTTCGCGTATCTTCTATTCATCAATCCCGGTGAAATGATGGTGACTGCAATGCGTTGCCCTGCGTAGCTGAATATTTTCGAGCTCGAAATAATAACGAAATAGTTATCGGTGTAATGGGCCACCGTTGGCTGGAATGGAGGTTCACCAGGGACACTGTAATCGGACCGGAAATCCATTCCGAAATAGGCGGCATCTTCAATTCCAATAACATCATATTCTGTCAGGAGATTTCCTATTCCCTTGAGTTCCTCATCTTTCAGGCATGACCAGGTTGGATTGTTTGGATTTGACCAGAGAAGGGCCCCTATTTTCCGGGATGAAAGAGTCTCTTCCAGCTTTTTCAATAGCTTTGTGCCCCTGCAATCATAAAGATCGATGGATTCGGAATTCAATCCAAGAAACTTGGTCTGCAATTTGTTCACAGGGAAGCCCGGATCGATATAGAGAATGGTGCTGGATTCTTTCTTTCTGCGACCGGCAACGGCCTGACTGATAAAGCCTCCCTGCATGGCACCCACCGTTGGTACACAGTTCTCGGGGGAAACATCTATGTTAAGGAATTTCTTTGCGAAAACTGCCGATGCCTTTTTGAGCCGGGGAATTCCATCGAAGGGGGGATACGTGGAAGGGAGTCTTTCATTTTCCTTTAGTACCTTGATCTCTTCTTCAGGTCCAATCCTTTCCGCAGGAAGTCCCGGAATCCCGAACTCGAAGCGAAGATACTCGATCCCCGACTGCGCCGACAGTCTATCTACCAGTGAACGGAGTTCCCTTATTCCAATACGGGCAAGATCAACGGCTCCTTCCCCGAGCACTCCATCAACAAGAGATCGATCCAACGGAAGTGAAAAGTTGCCGGTTTTCATCCCCTTCTACCCGTCATCGAAATGCTTCGATTCCCGTAATATGGGATCCCAGGATCAATGTGTGAATCTCATGGGTCCCTTCATAGGTGTACACCGTCTCCATATTCATAAGATGCCTCATCACGTCATAATCTTCCATAATGCCATTTGCTCCAAGGATTTCCCTGGCGGAACGGGCAATGTCGCGGGCCACGGCCACATTGTTCATCTTCGCCATCGATACCTGCTCGTGTTGCGACCGGTCTTGATCTTTGAGCCTGCCCAACTGGAGGACCAGAAGCTGAGCTTTGGTGATCTCCGTGACCATTTCCACAAGCTTCTTCTGGGTGAGTTGAAAAGCGGCAATGGGCTTGTCGAACTGAATTCGATCCTTGGCATAGGACAGAGCCGTTTCATAGCACGCCATGGCAGAGCCCAACGCTCCCCATGCGATGCCATACCTCGCCTGTGTCAAGCATGAGAGGGGACCCTTCATGCCTTCCACTCCAGGCAGCATCTGTTCTTTGGTAACACGGCAGTCGTCCAAAACCAACTCCGCCGTATCGGAAGCCCGCAGAGAAAGCTTGCCCTTCATCTTTCTCGCCGTGAAGCCCGGCAATTCCTTCTCCAAGAGAAAGCCGCGAACCGTATCATTCTCGTCTTTCGCCCACACCAACGCTATGTCGGCAAGACTGCCGTTGGTAATCCACATCTTGGAACCGTTCAAGATGTATGACGACCCGTCTCTTTCTGCCCGGGTCATCATGCCGGCAGGATTGGAACCGTAGTCTGCCTCTGTGAGTCCGAAACATCCCACAGCTTCCCCGCTTGCCAGACGAGGGAGCCAGCTATTCCTCTGCTTTTCACTGCCATATTGGAAAATGGGATACATGACAAGAGCCCCCTGGACTGAAGCGAAACTCCTCAGGCCGGAATCCCCTCTCTCCAACTCCTGCATGATGAGGCCGTATGCCACATTATTAACTCCCGCGCATCCATACTCCTGAGGGAGATTCGCTCCCAGGAGTCCCAGTTCACCGAGCCTCGGTATGAGGTCTTCGGGAAATGTTTCATTTTTGAAATGATCATGAACAAGAGGCATGAATTCCGTCTTTACGAAATCATATGCCATCTTCTGAATGGCCAATTCTTCCTCAGACAAAAGGTCCTCAAGTTTCATAAAATCAGTGCCTATGAATTGTGTCACGACACGCCTCCTTTTGTCCCCCTCATCGCCCGGAGCAGTTTCTCTGGCGTAATAGGAAGCTCGTTAATTCTGACGCCGATGGCATCGTGAATGGCATTGGCAATGGCACCGATGACCGGAAGTGTGGATCCTTCTCCCACCTCCTTTGCCCCGAAGGGTCCCTCCGGTTCGTACGACTTCACGGTGCTGCTATCGATGGGGGGAACATCTTTCGCCGTCGCCACAAGATAGTCATGCAGATTGGGGTTGAGAATTTTCCCTTTTGTATCGAAGACCATCTCTTCCAGCAACGTTTCACTCAACATCATTGAGACAGCCCCTTCGGCCTGACCTTCCACTGCCATGGGATTAATCGGTGTTCCCACATCGTGAGCATCTGTAAACTTCACGACTTTCACGTGTCCGGTTTCCAGATCCACTTCGACTTCACAGACACACGCCGAGAAAGAATAGGCGGGAGACGTACCCACCGTCGCCCCTTTGAAAGTCCCTCCCAGACCTTCTGGAGGAGAATAATTGCCGCGACCCACCAAAGGACCGCTTTCTGCAAAACAGTTGGCGGCTACCTCCTCCCAGGCAAGCTCCCCCGTACCACTGGCCTTATCATAGACTCGATTCTGCTCTATGTCAAGGGAACTCACCGGAACATTCATCATATGGGAAGCCATTTTCAGGATCTGTTTCCTGATTTCCTCCCCCGCCATTTTGGACGCATTCCCGCCCATGAGGGTGACTCTCGACGAATACGATCCAAATCCTAGCGGCGTTGTGTCTGTATCTGCAAACACAACTTTTATTCGATCATAAGTGATTCCGATGGCCTCGGCCGCAATTTGAGCCAAAACCGTGACAGACCCCTGCCCAATATCTGTCTCTCCCGTATAAAGGATCACCGTATTTCCATCCTCACTTACCTTGATGGTGGCATTGGAATGGGGAAACTTTGAGCGGTAGATGGGGTATCCGGCCCCACTCACAAACCCACCGCATCCCACGCCAATTCCTTTCCCAAAAGGAAGCCTTCCCTTTTTCTCATCCCATCCACTTTTCCTCCTCACTTCCTCAATGCAGGCCCTCAATTCGCAAGAACCGATATTCAGATCGTTTACGGTTCGAGTGTCCGGGGTCATGGCATTCTTCAGTCGCACGTCGATGGGATCGAGTCCCAGATTAAGGGCCATATCTGTTATGAGACTTTCGAATGCAAATCTGGGGTGGGGACACCCGTGCCCTCGCATGGCTCCGCATGCGGGAAGATTCGTGTTGACACGAAAACCGTCATACTTGAAATGTGGTATCTTGTAAAGGGTGGGAATCATGGCACCGGAATAATAGGCAGCGATAACACCGAAGGAGCTGTAAGCTCCGCCCTCGAGGATTGATTGTTGCTGAACAGCAGTGATGGTACCGTCCTTTTTCATTCCTATTTTCAGGTCGATCAATTGTTTGTGCCTACCGCGGCAGTGATAAAACATCTCTCCCCGCGTGTATCGCATCTTCACAGGTCTGCCCGTTCGCCGCGCCAGGAGAGCCGCGCAAATCTCCAGTGGATTGATCTCCGCTTTGCCACCAAAGCCGCCGCCGCAGTAGTTCCCAATAACACGGATGTCACCCTGAGGCATGTCCAGCAGCCGGGCAAGCTGATAGCGCACATAATGAACCACCTGCGTTGAGGTATATACGGTGAGCCTCCCATCACCGGCCCACTCTGCAATTGCACAATGGGGTTCCATCGGATTCTGATAAGTCCGGTTCCCCACGTATGAATCCGAAAGAACAAGATCGGCTTCCTTGAAGCCTTTCTCCACATCCCCAAAATGCCACTCAACTTTTGTATTGATGTTGTTCGGATACCGCTCAAGAATGATCGGAGCACCTTCTTTCATCGCCTCCCTGGCATCAAAAACGGCGGGGAGTTCTTCATACTCTACCTCTATGAAATCGAGCGCGTTCCTACACGTTTCCTCATCCACCGCGGCCACCGCGGCTATTTCATCTCCCACATAACAGACTTTCTCCTTCGCCAGGATATGCTCATCATAACGGGCCGGACTCACGCCATAAAGTACATCCGGCACATCATTTCCTGTCAGAATGGCCTTCACACCGGGAAGTGCTTCAGCCTTTCTTGCGTCGATCTTTACTATTCGGGCGTGGGGCAGGGTACTGGTGAGAATCTTGCCATGAAGCATGTTGGGCAGACTGATATCATCGGTGAAGGTTGCCCGTCCCGTAACCTTGACCAGGGAATCTTTTCTCGGCAGCCGTTCTCCCACCACGGCCGGGTTCCCTTTCACTACCCCGGGCGCAAAGGTGGAAACTTTCTGGTAAGCCTTCCATCGCTGAATCGCCTTCACTATCTTGGCGTAGCCCGTGCATCGACAGAGAGTTCCCGCCAGCGCCTCTTCAATCTCATCTCTTGTAGGATCAGGATTCCTGTCAATCAATGCCCTGGCCGTAAGTACCATGGCCGGCGTGCAGAAACCGCATTGAATGGCTCCTTCCTGTATGAATGCGTTCTGGAGAGGGTGCAGCTCCCCATCAACGGATGTTCCTTCGATGGTGACAATCTCCCTCCCTTCGGCTTCCAATGCCAGCAGAAGACACGAATTGGCCGGTTCTCCATCGAGAAGTACAGTGCACGCGCCGCAATCACCCACTCCACATCCGATCTTCGTTCCGGTTAAATTCAGTTCTTCCCTTAGGATGAATGCCAGGGTCGTCGTCGCCGATACCAGCACACTATGCCTGTCGCCGTTTACCACCAGCTCGACGACATACTCTTTACCGCCACCCGTTTCCTTCATTCCCTTTCCTCTCACCACAAACAGACGCTAGCAGTCAAACACCTGAACATTTTCTAACGGCTCTTTTCGTAAGAACGTATACGAGTTCTCGCCGGAACTCTTCGGTTCCCCTCAAATCGGTGATAGGCTTGCATTCCTTGCTGGCCAGGGATGCCGCTTCGGAGATTGCCGCTTTGTCGACAGTTTTCCCTTCAAGCGACCCGGATGCCCTTTCCGCCGTCATGGGAATGGGGGCTACCGCCCCGAGCACAATGCGAGCCTGACGGCAGATGTTTTCCTCAAAACGGAGAAATACCGCAACACTCGCGACGGCCAGGGAATTAGACGCCCGTCGCAGAAATTTCAGATAGGTGGCAGCGGAGTCAGCGGGCTTTCTGGGAATCAAGATCCGGGTGAGGATCTCACCCTTTTTCAGAACCGTTTCCCTGTTCCCCAGAAAGAAATCTCCAAGTGCGATAATCCGGTTGCCTCCTGAAGATACCAACTCCACTTGCGACCCGAGGGCAATGAGGATAACAGGAAAATCCCCACACGCCACCGCACTACAGATGTTTCCGCCAACGGTGGCTCGTGTGCGAACCTGCGGAGAGGCAAAAGTCGGAACCATCTGACAGATTTCCGGGAAAGAATTTTGGATGACGGATGAGGATTCGATCTCATTCGCCGTACATCCTGCGCCCATAATCACCCGCTCATCCTCTTCCTCAATGCCGTTCACCCCGGGAATTCTTGCGAGAGAAACCAGATGGCGAGCTTTTCGAATGCCCGTATCCACATCAACCAGCAGATCGGTGCCCCCCGCCAGAAGCGCCGCCTCCGGCAGTTCCTCCAGCAAATGACAGGCCCCTTTCAAGTTTTCCGGTCGATGATACTCCAAGATTCTACCTCCCGTGAAACCGGGGTGGTTTTCTCCCAACAGATTTCAGTCCCAAAAGGGCGTCTTCCGTGGAGAACACAGCGTTGAGATTCTTCAGCTCTCCATCAATCCCGCCACTTTCGTCCAGAAGTCCTTCGGCCATTTTGAGTGCCACAGGTGCTTTCATCTGAATCACCCGTTCCGTCTCTTTGGCCTCCTCTGGGGATAACCCTTCGGGAACTACAGCTTTTCCGGTAAGGATGGACTCCAAGTTATTCGCAGAAAAATAGTCTGCAATTGCCTGCCACCGTTTCGGCAGGGTCACTCTTCGCTTATGTGGAAGGAGGCGTTGCCCCGACATCATTTCATCAGCGTCGTCGAAATTCACAACGGCATCCACCAACCCGATCTCTTCAGCCTCCTTTGCTGACAAAAACACACCCGTGTAGATGAGATACTTGCTCAACTCCCTCCCAATCCTTCTAGGTGTTCTCACCGTCCCACCCAGCCCAGGGTAAATGCCAAGGCCCGTTTCCGGAAAGGCCACAACTGCTTTTTCGGTCCCCAGAATGACGTCCGCCGTCAAAGCAAGCTCGAGACCTCCGCCCAGAGCTAATCCGTTAACGACAGCCACCACGGTTTTCGGTGACTGGTCGATCATGGTGAAAACCTTGCTTGCGAGCTCTGTGAACGACCGGATCTCATCAAGATCATTTTTTTCCAAACATTGAATGAAAAACTTGATGTCCGCGCCCGCCATGAATGCCTTACCCTCGCCAGTTATGAAGATGGTGCTCACATCATCATTTGTTTTCGCTGCTTCGTACCTCTCCTGCAACTGGTTTAATAGTTCTCCGTTCAGGGCGTTGAGTTCTTCCGGTCGTGTAAGTGTCAAGACGGCGGAACCGTTGAGGTTGCTCAACGTCACAAATTCCATGGTCCACGCATTACGGGTTAGAGAGGCTGGTGGTCTCACTCCCCATTTTTCAGATATCCGTGCAACAAGCTCCCTGACCCGCTGCTCGCCCTCATCTTCCATCAGATCGATGGGGCCCTTTTTCCACCTGAGACCGATGCGCGCACCTCTATTCAACTCTCCCGGAGTCGTTACCCGTTCATGAAGAATTTGCCCACAAGTCGTGAAAACTACACCCAGCATCCGGTCAATGATGACTCTCGACTTGGATTTTTCCACTTCTGGGGAGTGTTCGGTTAGAATCCACTTCCTGTCAGATTCGGCCTGTTTCTTCAGGGCATCAGCCGGACGATAAAAGGACCCAAAGCCGTTCTCCAATGTTTTCTGAGCATGGTATGCTACAACGATGCCTGTCGCGTTCATGAGCGTAAATGGCCCCATAGGAATCTGAAACGCCAAGCAGCAAACGCTATCGATTTCCTCGGGGGACGCCACACCTTCCTCCGAAAGCCGTACCGCTTCGTTCAACCAGGGAACGAAAAATCGATTTACGGCAAATCCGAAAGAATCACGACAGACGATGGGATCCTTACCTATGCGTTTCACAAATCTCATCACCGTTCGATAGGTTTCATTCGATGTTTTCGCACCACGAATTACCTCCACCAGCCGGTTTTTTGTCGCATGATAGAAAAAGTGAAGGCCGATAAACCGGCCGGGAAATGACGTCGATTCGGCCAGTTGAGAAATGGAGAAGGATGAAGTATTCGTCGCAACTATGGTGTCTTTGCCTATGAGTGTTCCTAACAGGGAAAAAAGTTGTGACTTCGCATCAAGATCTTCGTAAACGGCCTCAATTACAAGGTGACATTCCCTGACTGCATCGAGGTCTGTGGAATGGTCAATACGACCCATGATTTCCTCAACTTGGTGGGACGTGAAAAGACCCCTCTTCACTCCCTCTTCCAGGACACTGCCAATATTATTGAGGCCCCTCTGTATGAAGCGTTCCTTCATGTCAATCATGACCACGTGAAATCCTTCCTGTGCGAGTTTCTGGGAAATGCCGGAGCCCATTGTCCCGGCGCCTATCACCCCCACGCTCGATATTTCACTCATGAATCTTCCCATTCCGGCGGCCGCTTCTGGAGAAACGCCGAAATCCCCTCATTGGCATCGTGAGTAGCCATAAGTTTTTCCACGTACATTTTCTCAAGTTTCGGAAGCTCGAGCCTCACAGTCTCATTGAAAACCCGGCGAGCTGCCATCACACCCAATTTGAGTGACGATGCGCTCTTTGGTACAATCTCCCGTTGGATCCACGCGGTGACCCATTCTTCCATGGTATCCCGTGCTTCGAATACCTCATTCACCAATCCAGTGACCTTTGCCTCCCGGGCAGAAATGGACTGGCCGGTAAGCAACAATGAATCGGCTCGGGCACTGCCAATCTTGAGGGGAAGAATGAGGGAAGCCAACGGTGGATATACACCCAATTTGATTTCTGGCTGGCCAAACTCCGCCGTCTCGTCAGCATAGACAAAATGGCAGCTCGCTGCCAGCTCCATGCCTCCCCCAAGGCATTGACCAGATACCAAGGCCGCGGAAGGAATCGATAGATCAATGAGCTCATAAAAAACGCGGTGAAACAGTCTCAGCATATTGACTACCATTTCCCCTTGATGCTCTTCCACACTGGCACCAAAAGAAAAGTGATCTCCCGCGCCCTGAAACATAACAAGTTTCACAGATCTTCTGCTTTTCAGGTCTTCAAGGACGTGCAACAACTCCTTCATCATGTCGCCGTCAAGAATATTGCCCTCAGGAGCATTCAAAGTAATCTTGACGACTTGCTCCCCCAATAAGCGTTCCATCTCAATTTTGCTCATGGTCCTGTTAACCTCATCTATTCACTTACCAGCAGCCACTAAGTTCGCGAAGATACTCTAATCATTTCAGCCTGAATGTTCATGTGTTCAAGAAATATGAAAAAGGAAAAACCCTCAAGACCCAAAAACTGGAACACTTGAATACCTTAACACTTTAACACCTCATCCTTGGCGTTCTTCTCCCTCCGTAGGAGACCCCACGGGTCACAGGGACTCCCTTTGAGGTGGCGAATCTCATCTCAAGATCCTTTGGAAGATCCTGTGGATAAACCAGCCTTACAGGTTGAATCCTCATTTCCGATACTGGGGTGAAATCGCTCGAATGAGCTCATCGTCCCAGGAGTGATTTTCGGCAAGCAGTTGCCTCAGCTTTATGAAGTCCACCTCCCGATTCCCTTTCGGACCTTCGTTGAACGCCTTGAATCCAGCTTTCGCTTCGGTCATCATGTTGAGGGCCAGCCAGTCCCGGTTGCTTTGTTGATTCAGGTTCCAGTGCTCAAGCTTCTTCTTCCGGAGACTGTTGAGAGTCTTGCTCAAGCATTCGGGCATGGTGAGCATCAGTTTAGTGGCGTACGTTTCCACCGTTTGATCGAGCAGGGTGAAATCTATGCTTCCCGACTTCAAGATCGCTTTCCCTTCATTCAGCGCTTTACCTTCCTTTCTTCTTCCGTAGACAATCTCCCCTTTTTCGTTCAGCCACGTGTCCGTGATGACGAGAGGATTGGGGGTCCACTCCCCGTTCACTTTCAGCACGGGAACGGCTTCCGATATGAGCCCCAGTCTTAGAGCCTCATGGGCCGTCCACATGTCACACAGGGTACAGCTCTTTATGGCCTTCTCAATTCCAACATAAAGATGGAGAAAATCGGTGCTTCCGCCATCGGGCGCGCTGCCGTGCTTGGGGCCGGCTTGACCGAAAACTGCAAGATCACTGGCAACCGAAAAATCGCACGCCATCCCTATTTCCTGTCCCCCGGCGATTCGCATACCATTTACACGATTGATGACCGGCTTGTCACAATGAAGAATCGACGTCACCATGTCGTTAAATAGACGCATGTACTGTTTGTATTCCTGGGGATGGCCGGCATAGTATTCGGCATATTCCTTGGTGTTTCCTCCCGTACAAAAAGCCTTCTCACCCACCGCCGTGAAGATGACCGCCACAACACCCCTATCGTTGGACGCCTTCCGGAAAGCGAGAATAATTTCTTTCACCATCTCCGTGGTGTATGCGTTGTGCTGTTCGGGATTGTTCAGGTATATCCAGGCATTGTAAAGACCCTCAACAGGATCTCCGTTTTTATCCCTGCAGGACTTTCTCTCGTATTTGATCCCTTTGAAATCTCCAAAGGGAGCTTTTGAAACATCTACCAGATCATGATTCCTCAACACGGTAACACCTCCTTTTACCAATCAGCCACAAGAACACTAAGTACTTCAACCACAGAGAAGATATTTTTGTGATCTTAGAAACCCTAGAAGGAGTAATCTCTGCCTTGATGAGAAGGTGTGTTGCTCAATGTTATCTTCTTCCAATATTATTCTTTTTTCTCTGTGACTTCTCCGGTTCAACACAAGCTATTAGTGTACTTCGTGTAATTCGTGGTTTATCACTGCTCTCTGTGACCTCTGTGGCTATGTGGTGGGTTAGAAATCTGGGATCATGACTGCCCGTTTGTTCAGACGCTTCTCCATCATTTGCGAGAAAACTTCATTTATCTGAGACATGGGATATGTCTCTGTGAATGGACTCAGCTGTACTTTCCCCGCAGCAACAAGATCCAGAATTTCTGGATAGAGGTCCGGACGGCATCCCCAAGTACCAATGGCCCGTGCGTCGAATGCCATGAGATTGCTGAGCCTCAATTCGAGCTTGTGCATGGTGAACCCCACCACCGAAAGTGTGGAAGCATATCCTATAAGAGCGTAAGCCAGTTCCTGACCCTCCTTCGTCCCGGACATTTCGAAGATTTTCCAGCACTCACCGGGGCCACCTATGTCACGACACATCTCCCTGACCGTGGCTTTCACCTCTCGGGGTGACTTTCCCCTGACATCCAGGACTCCATGAACGCCCACATCGCTGGCTCCCTTCAGACGGTTCGCATCGACATCAATTGCCACCACTTTTGCGCCTGTAACGAGCGCCAGCTGTGCCCCGTAGATGCCGATTCCGCCTACTCCAATAATAACAGCAAGATCACCTTTTTCGAGTCCGCTTCTTTTTACTGCCTGGTACGGCGTGGAAACGGCATCGGCAATCACCGAGAGTTCTGCCAGAGAATAAGGACTGAGCAGAGACTCAGGGATCTCGCAGAGAAACCGGTGAGGGACTTTCATATGGCTCGCGAATCCTCCGTCAAAATCGTTCCCTGGCATTTTCTGACTTCGACAGATGTTGGCCCTGCCACGGTGGCAGAGGTAGCACTCACCGCAAGGCAGTACGGCGGGGACTATGACTTTCTTGTCCTTCCAATCCGGGGGACCCTCCGCCACAATTCCGCTGACTTCATGCCCCAGGACCAAAGGAAGAGGCTTTCTGGTTCTAATCCCATCGTGCCAGAATCCTATATCGGTATGGCATACACCGCATCCTGCCACTTCCAGTAGAACGTCTCCTTCATCCAAGGACTGCAGAGGCTCTTGCACCAGCTCAAAAGGTTGATTTGTTGCGGACATCTGCCAACTAGACCACATTACTACACCCTATTGCTCTAACAGTTAAACATTCCACACATTCAGGTTGCCACGAGTTTTTCAGTCTCTCTTCTGGCAATGAGAGAGGCCCCGTAGGCACTCACGTACTGGGGCTCTTCCGGAATGACCACCTCCACTGGTAACCTCTCCTTCAACAATTCCCCTACGTAGGGATGAAAGCCAATAACCCCTCCGCATAGAATAACAGGGAAACCGGGATCGTAACTTAACTTCATGATACGGCTTACCAGAGACAGATAGATCCCCCTTGCAATATCTTCAACTGGCACATCGGCGAATTTCCATTGGAGGATTTCAGTCTTGGCGAATACCGTGCAGAAACTGTTCAATTCCCGCTTCGACGAAGAAGAACTGGCCAGCCGGGACATTTCCCCAATCTCCAATTCCGCCTTTTCCGCCACCTCCATGAGAAAAGCCCCCGTTCCTGCAGCACACTTGTCACTCATATAGAAATGCTCCACCTTTCCTGCATCTTCACAAACGATCACCTTAATATCCTCCCCTCCAATATCGATGACCGTCTTTCGGTAAGGAAAATCCTTCGAAGCACCAACCGCAGAACAGACAAGCTCGGTCTTCTTGCTTCGGGCTTTCTCAAAGGACATTCGTCCGTATCCCGTGGCGCACGATGATTGAATGGGGAAAATGTGGTGCACATGATCGAGGTTCTGCTGTAGGGATTCTTTGTCTCTACTCAGGGTGGGAAACACAGTTCTGAAAAGGACGTCACCTTCCCCGTTCACCACGCAGAGCTTAGTGAAAGAGGAGCCGAGATCGATGCCCAGGAAACAATCAGTCACTGTATTTTGACTCCAGCAGCTTTACTATAGTCCCCAGGGTCGAATTGAGAGGAACGGGAATGTCGTGCTTTCGGCCGTATTTTTCAATCTTTCCGTTGAGGTAATCGATCTCAGTGGGCAACCGATTCTCGATATCCACCAGCATGGTGGGTTTGTGTTTTCCACCCTTTTTGAGATAGCCCATGGCCGATTCAAGAAATGAACTGCCAAGATCCAGTCCATCCGCCTCCGCCACTTTTATGGATTCCCGGATAACACCCTCCGCGAGTCGGACGGCGGGACCGAAAGACATGACGTCCTCCATGGTCTGTCCGGTGATGGCACAGAGAGGAGACAGGGTAGCATTCAGAATGGCTTTCTGCCAGACGTGGATCTGCAGGTTATCGGAACTCTCCGTTGTAAGGCCAACAGAGTTCAGACGTTGCACAAATCTCTCCTCCATTTCCTCTCCTTCTTCAGATAGAGCGGAGACATAGTTGGGGGGATTGAAGAACGTCACGTTGACAGCGTCCTCACCGGAGGACGTCCGGGTCAAATTGCCGGCGAAATTGATGACCATTCGTAACGTCCTTTCCCTGGAAAACGTGGAAGCGATATCAAGTTCCGTTCCAATGCCATTCTGAGCACTCATAAGATAGAATTTGCCGTTATCGATTCCCTGCGTCTCTTCAAGTGCCGGCAGCAGGAAAGGACATTTCAAAGCATAGACCACCAGGTCAAGATCGTACGCGGCCAAATCGCGGATGGAATTGACAGATTCCCGAACCGGTACAGTCTTTTCAATGGTATTTGTCAGAATAATCCCATCTCGTCTTAAAGCATCAATTCGTTTCGGACTGATGTCACACATAACGACCTCAGCACCCGCCTCAATGAGATGAGCTGCAATAATCGACCCCACGGGACCGGCTCCCACTACTGACACTCTTAATGAGTCCATATTCACCTCAAAACCTTAACGCCCCAACACCTTAGTACTCCTGCCCCGTTATCTGCTCCACAAAGGTCTCAATTTTGGTCCTGTTTTGCGCATCGGAGAAAAACCTGAGGTCGTTCAGATCCCCTTCCACAATGAGACCGGGTATACCTGTTTCTTCTTCCAGTCGCTTTGGTAAGCCAAAACGGGTGTTGGAATTATTGAAGCATGTTTTTGCATTGTGAAAAATGACACCGTCAATATCAAAATCGCTGATCCATTGCTTCAGCATGGACAGCTTTGCCTGTTCGCTACGGTTTATGAAGATTTGCGTGTAGGCTAAGGCCAGAGATTCCATGGGATCCTTCTCGTCAAAGGAGTCAAAAATCCAGCTATTGCAGTAAGTGGACGCAATAACGGCAGCGCGGTTATCGTGAAACAAGTCGGCAAGAGCCCTCAAGCGCCCCCAGACGGGCATTCCGTCCCAGAATATTCGGCACTGTTCCTTTTCCACGGCACCTACGCCTTTCTCCATTCGCTCCTTCAATTCTGAAAGGAGTACCTGGTAGTAATCGACGCACTCTTGAGTGCCCCTCAAAAGCACTATGGGACCCATGTGGATGGTTCCGTCGAAAAACGTAAGGGGAGAAGGATGCGTCCTGGCAGTTTGAAGCACCTCCTGCCAGAGCCGTGTCCCCTCCTTACTGAGACTCACTACTTCCCCGAAGCGATCCTCGTCAAACTGAGTCCCAGAGACTCTCTCACACGTAGAAATCAAATCTCCCAGTTGCCTCACCACCAACTCAATTTCCGGCTCTCTAATCCGGTCAAGGTGTCGAGGAGGGTGTATACCGTGAATGGGTGAGTCAAACTCTCCGGCGAAAAAGGTGAACCAGTCTTCCACTTCACGGCACTGGTTGGTGTTGAAGACGATGAGATCGGGCTTTGGTACTTCTTTCAATCCATAGGCCCTGGTAAGGGGTGTCTCTCGTTTCAGGTATGCCCCGATATCGCTTGTGAGGTAAGAGCAAATCTCACCCGAGTAACCGGCATTCACCGCCAGCGGGATGCAGTCGTTGGCTCTCCTTGTGGCTCCCAGGAGGGCACCGTGGTTTTCGGGGAAGTAGACGGAAAACCCGAAACTCCGGAGAAGTTCGGCAGGCCCGGCGCTCGTACACCAGGCCACAGGAGAACTCATGGACTTGTAGTAGTCAAACATTACCTGTTTCAACAACTGCGCTGATTTAAGTGGATTCATCTTTCAAGCCTCACTACGTAAACATCATCCCTTATTTTCTCTTCCCCACCGTACAGACTTTCGATTTCTGCTTTGAATGTCTCCCCGATCACATTGGGTGCCAGTTTCATCGAAGGGGTAAGTTCGTCCCGTTCAAGTGAGAGTTCCCGGTCCAGGAGCATGACAGCACCGGGACGTTCATACGGAACGTCCATGGCTCTGTTCAATCCATTAAGGCAAAGAGACAGGCAGGATGCCAGTTGATCCATACTCGTGGGTCGCCGGCATTCCTCACTCAGATCGTTCGGGTCGGGCATTTTGTCAAACAAAGCGCTGTTTGGAAAAAGGAGTACCACAGGATAGTTCTCCCCACTTCCCGCAACATACACATGCGACAGATAGCAGCAGGTTCCGGCTATACGGTTCTCAATTTCCGCGGGAAACACTTTTTCCGCATTGCTCAGTTTGAAAATTCGATCTTTCCTGGAAATGAGGCGCAGCCCATCAGGCGTGAAGTCTCCCACGTCACCCGTGTAGAACCACCCATCTTCGGTGAGGACCTTCTTCGTCGCCTCTTCATTTTTGTAATATCCTTTCATTACGTTGGGACCGGCGACCATGATTTCATTTTCGGGTGAAAGCTTTATCCGAACGCCTGGGATGGCGGTCCCAACCAGGCCAGGTTTTCTTTTCCTGGATGGATCGGTCACTGTAGAACAGGGAGACGTTTCTGTCAAACCCCATCCTTCAATGACAGGAATCCCACGGGATTCAAACATATCCGAAATGGTTTGGGGCAGGGGAGCAGCTGCCGTGAAGATGAACCTGAGACCCGTCCTGAAAATCAGTTCCTCAACCTCGGAATCCTCCATGGCGCGTGAGGTAAGTTCCTGATATATTTTCGGCACACTGAAAAAGACGGTGGGCTTAACCTCCCGCCAGTTCTCCACCAGCAATCCGGTGTCCTTTCCGAAGCCGTGTTCCAGGGAAAAGAGAGCACCGTTCGTGATGGCAGCAAACATTTCAAAGATGCCACCAAAACTGTGATGCCACGGAAGGTATGAAAGGAAACGGTCTTCCTCTGAAATACTCCACAAAACCTTCATGGCGGCCTGCTGCGAAAGAATATTGCCGTGGGTGAGCATGACGCATTTGGGAGTCCCCATGGTGCCTGATGTGAACATCATCAGGGTAACCGTGTCCGGGTCAAGATGGAACGCGAGACCGCCACCTTTGTCATCCCGGGGAACGAGTAATTCCGAGAAGGGGATGAGATTCGCAATATGCTTTCCTTCAACAGGGTCAAAATGGAAGATCGCTTTCAGATTCAATTCCTCTTCGATGCGATCCAGTTGACCCTGATCGGACACAGCCAGAAAATCGGCGTCACAGAACTCGACGAGCCGACTGGCAGTGTCTTTCGGGTATCCCGCAAAGATGGGAACAGCGACACCTCCCGATGCCATGACGGCAAGCTCCATCTGGAGCATCTCGAGACGGTTTCGCGAGAAAATCGCCATCCTGTCGCCAATGTTGAACCCAAGGCGTGAGAGATTCCGGGAAATACTATCGATTGAACCGTAGAAATCCCCCCACATCATGGGCATATAACCTTTCCCTCTATTCTCCTGGTAGATGGCCCTGCTCTTGAATTGCGAAGCATTTTCCTTCAGCATGGTGGCAATATTGGGAGAAAACTCCGGAAGTTTCTGGGGTGAGGACAATTGATTATTGATTATTGACAATTGATTATTGATTATTTGAAAACCGGAAACGGGAGAATTGGAGAAATGGAGGAATGGAGAACTGGAGAAAATGATGCGTGAGGACAATTGATTATTGACAATTGATTATTGATCATTTGAAAACCCGAGACGGGAGAGTTGGAGGAATGGAGAAAATGATGCGTAATGCATGACTGCCAACTGGTGACTGGTTCACTGGTTACTTGATACTTGATCCCCCGACATGCGTCGGGATTTCGCTTTGCTCAACTCCGCTCAACTTGATACTTGATACTCGATACTCGATACTTGCTAATTCGGTGAAATCAGGACATGGTTTACACTGCCGACTGCCAACTGGTGACTGGTGACTGGTTCACTGGTTACTTGATCCTTGATACTTGATCCTTGTTACTTGACCCTTGATACTTGGTTCTTCCTGCCTGAGTCTCAGGTGCCGGAATCCTCCCCACAGAGCGGCGCCTATGGCACCGGCTAACGGAGAATCTCTGTGAGACACGATTTCCAGATCCATATTCCTGGAGTCTGCCACTTCCCTGATGGCGGCCACCAAACCCTCATCCTGGGCCATTCCTCCCGTCAAGACCACAGGCGACTCCGCCTTCAATTTTGACAGCAATTTCACCGCGCGAACCGCTATAGTCAGGTGAATACCTTTTATGATATCTTCAATCTTCACCCCCCTTGCCACCATATTGATAACGTCCGTTTCCGCCAGAACGGCACAGACGCCACTGGGTCGTTCAGGGTCCTTCGACTGGAGAGACAGGGATCCCACCTCACTCAAGTTTAGTCCCAGATACCGGGTGATATTCTCCAGAAACTGGCCCGAACCGGAAGCACACTGGCCCGTCATGGTGTAGCTCAACACGCGGGCATCGTCACCGACTTTGATGGCTCTGCAGAACAGGGCGCCCAGATCAACCACCGTTTTCACCCGGGGGAAGCAGAAATGGCCCCCCTTTGCATGTGTTGTCATACCGTAGAAATGACCTGTTTTCTGCTTCACAAGCTCGCCTTCTCCCGTGGATGAGACATAGTCCAGGTCGCGGTATGTCAGGTCGTGGCGATTCAGAATCGCCCGCGTAGCGGTTTCAATGACCGTCCGGGGGTTTCGCTTATGTATTTTGTCATTGGACTTTTCCAGAATTGTTGGACTGTCGCTATAGTCCATAAGGACCGTCTTCACATAGCTGCTTCCTACATCGATTCCGAGTGTATGGATCATTTCTCAGGTGTTTATGTGTTCACGTGTTAGGGTGTTCAGGTAATGAGTCTTCCGATTGGACTTCCACATTTATGAAATCTTCAGGAATATCCTTCGACTTGTCTGTACTGCCCTTCTGTTTGTATGGTTCGATCGGTTCACGGACGGCGCCTGATTTCTTCTCAAGTGTTCTATCTACATACTTCAAGAGGCCAAGTGTCATGTTTCTCACCTCATCCGCCAAATCCTGGACTTCTCTGACTCGACTGAATGAGACGTATTGTTGATCAATAACCACATACAGCAAGCTCTTAACCTCCGTGGTTGAACTCTGGGATATGTCTAGGAACCTTATGAAATCCCTCTGATGAAACCTTGCAAATCCTTCGGCAATGTTGGACATCGCTGAAACTGCCGCACTTCGGAGCTGATCTCTCAGTTTGTAATCTCTCGACAAAGCACCCTGTTTGCCCATATGGTAAGCTTCTTTGACCAATTCTCTTGCCTTCTGTCAACACACCAAATCTTCGAGTTTATCCACTTTCGACATGATGACCCTTTCAGCTGTATCGACCTCACCCGGTTGAAAGACCTAAACACTTGAACACGTGAACACCCGAACACTTCAACTTCAACGCATCCCAAGCAGCGCTGCTCCGAACGCTCCCATGAAAATGGAATCCGTATGGATGTTGATGGTAAGGCTTCCGTAGTTGTCTTTCATCATTCTCGATACATAATTGACCACCGCCTGATTCCTGGCAACGCCTCCGGTGAAAGTGAATTCATTACTCACACCTCCCGATCGGGCCAGAAGGGAAAAAGCCCGTTGGACGATTGCCTGATGAAGCCCCGCCAGGATATTCTCCTGTTTCTCCCCGATATTGAGATATTCCCTCAACTCTGCCCCCGCGAAAACAGTGCAGGTGCTGCAAATATTGGTCTCATAGTCTGACAGAAGGGCCCGTGGCCCCAGTTCGCTCACGCTCATGTTGAGTTCATCAGCAATATACCCGAGATAGCGGCCACATCCCGCCGCGCACCGGTCATTCATCTGAAAACTGGTAACCAGGCCGTGTTCATCCACCTGAATCGCCTTGGTGTCCTGACCTCCAATATCGAGAACCGTTCTTGTCCCCGGAAAAATGGCATGTGCGCCAAGAGCGTGGCAGAGGATCTCTGACTTAATATGCTTCTCATCAAAGGGGAGAAGCTGCCTGCCGTAGCCTGTGCCCACGTAGTTCTCCGGGGTGAGATCCACTAGGGAGAATACCTCCAGATCTGCTTCGAGACTGTCCAGTAGACCGTTCTGTTGCTGGTCAAGGAACTTCACGGAATTCATTACCATTTCGGAGAAATCGAACTGAAGCATTTCATTCTCAACGGGAATTATTGAAGTATCATACAGGGCCAGCAGTGAATCGAATACTCGGGGATCCAGTGACTCAATTTTGTTAAGATAATGATGACTGAACACATCCCGGAAGAACTGGTAAGCGGTGCTGATGCGGTCTGAGAGAAATTCGTCCCTGATGTCTCTTTTTATGTCTGAAAAGATCCGGGACAGCTTAGCCGGGATGTCACTGCCGTCTGTTTCGTCACTCTTTTCTTGCGCCAGGTTCAACATATTCCTGACCAAAAGGTCGAACCGGCGGCTGAACCTCAGGTACCGGAAAGCAGTCTCAATCCTGTCCAGCAATTCCTGAAGTTCCGCTGAGTTGCGGTTCTTTTTCAACAGGCCCTGGCGCAGCAGGTAAAACCGGGCATCGTATTCGGCTCCCAGCCTTGCAATGTCTGCTGCAATTTTATAGTTTGCCCGGGTATTGGTAATCCCCCGGCCGATGATATCGCCCTCTCCATCCACCATAACTGCCTTGGAAGTGGTGGAGCCGAGATCGATGCCCAGATAGTACTTCAATCCATCACCCCCATCTGCTTTCTCTGATCCAGCATCTGGAAAAATGAATCGATCCTGTTCTTGATATTTGAATAGGAATAATACCGGGGATCGACAAGGTCTGATTCAATAAATCCCACAGGTATACCGAGACGTTTCTGTAGTTCACGCATAATCACCAGTTGCCCTGCGGAAAATGAATTGCAGCTCTTAATGGAATTCACGAGAAGTCCATCCGCCTGATATTCTTTCAACAGCCTTCCCAGAAGATCAATTCGCTGGGGAAGACTCAGGTTCGTATAGCATCCCATGCAGTATTTCGCCATGCTTTTCAAGGGATCCGAGGATTCATGCCGGAAACCTTCGTCATAAATGCCTCCAACACGGGTGTAGGAGGACGCAACGAAGACTGCACCGAGATCATAGAAGATTTTCCAGAATTCCCGGAAATGGGTCCAGTTAGGGGGACCTTCCACCACCACCCGGAATCGTTCGTCAATCTCCCCTTCCGGACAGATGGGGCCCTTCCCCTCCTTACGCCTTGTTTCCACCTCCTTGTACAGTTCATCGTAATATCTCACACAGTCTTCGGTGCCCCGGAAAGCGGTAAAGATGGGCCCTACATAATAGACACCGCCAAAGTAGGCATCCACCGGCGAGGGAACATGCTTTGCGGATTCAAAAACCTTCACCATCAGTTCTTCTGCCTCTGCCGATTGCTCCATCATGGTCTTCAGCCTGTCTGAATCGAATCGTTTGCCTGATACCTGCTCCAGTTTCGGGATGACCTCCGCTTCCAGCTGTTCTATCACATAGTTAACCACGGTATCATTCATCGCTCCGCCTCCCTGATACGGAACGTGTAACATGGCCACGGGAACGCCGTCGTAAAGCGCCCTCAGGTTTTCGAACCACTTCATGAAGACAAAACAACCGGTGTAACTCAGAAGAAGCAGATCCGGGGGAGGAAGTTTCTGTCCCGTAGGACCCACGTTACCGCTTACCATCATTCCTATGTCACACTTCACATACGAACAGACATCTTCAGAGTATCCCAGTTCCTCTGCTTCTGAAATGTAATCTCCAGATTTCTTACGCATTCCCGACTGAAGGGCGTTGATTTCAGGATAGACGGGAAGCATGTCAAAACTCAAGATCAGTTCGGTCAGATTTCCCGGAACGAATGTGTAGACCACCTTTTTCCCTGTCTCCTTCACCTGGGAGAGTTCCAAAAACTGTTTCGCCAGCATCTGCTTCTGGCGAATCATGCTGTCTTCTTTCCGAATCGAAGTTGATTTTCCCATCTGTACGATCCCAGGCTCTGAATTCACATTACTCACTTATCCCATTCACGTTAGACACCTGACTTTCATTCCCACAGTTTGATAGAGTCGGAAAACGTACCCACCTGTTCCTTAATGACCTTGAACTGACCCAGGTTTTCGTGATACTGAAAGCTCAAGTGCTTCATGTGACCCCTGTCAAGGGCCTTTTCGAGTTCGGGTTGGTCGAGGAGGGCAGGGTCGCAAAAACTGGGGGCGCAGAAAATGACGCCGTCAGCCCCGCGCTTTCTTGCCAGCTCTGCCAGATGAATCCCTTTTGAACCGTTCCCATCATAAACACTCGACGAAAATGTGGCTTGGCGAACGTACGCTTCTGCAAGGGCTTGAAGAGGATCTTCGGAAGCATCGTCAATATCACCATCGATCCAGAAACAGCCAAGTTGAAAGTCGTCTCCCACGATATAACACCCTGCATTTTCGATAGTCCTTATCAGGCCCATAGGGGGTTGTTCACAGAACGCTCCCGAAATAATCACCCGGATTCTGTCTTCCGGCTGGTGGTCCACCTCCCTCAAATGCGCCATAATCCCGGTCAAAAAATCGTTATGTTCCTCTGGATCCATCACATACCCGGCTCGCAGGACAGCGTAAAAATCGGTCGCCGATATTTTCCACGGTTCCAAACTGCGTCCCTCAATAAATTGATTCACAAGGCGGCGATTCTCATTGTAGAGGGAAATGGAATGATTCAGCTTCTCCGCGGATTCCTCCGCACCGCTAAGTTCATGCAGTTGATCCTGGAACTCACGGAGACTCTCAGTCAGAAACTTGCCCCCCACATCCGAGCTGAAATTCTGCGGAAAGTCCAAATATTGAATGAACCTGTCAGGAAACTCGATTCGGAAAATGCCGGATAGATTCCGGATCACATCACAGATCGCCGGAAAGATAAACCCGTCAAAATCGTCAAAATGTCCGTCCAGGGCCATCTCGATCACACTTCTGGGAAGGTGGCAGATATACGACTGAAAATAGGCGTCTCCTTTCACCACCTGAATCCGGTCGCCACCACCGAATATGCCCACGGGCAGCATTCCAGCGGCGTGGATGATTTCTCTGGGCACGTAGATGGGAAAGTAGCCAATAACCCGGCGCGTGGGATCTCTCTTTTTCCACTTGGAAACATATCCGAAATGGAGATCCCCTAGAAGTTTCCGAGCCTTCTCCAATAATCTTTCAAGCTCCCGGGAGGTCTTTCTGTCAGCTACATTTCCCATTTACGTCACTTGAACGCTCTAACACCTGAACACTTTAACACTCAAACACTCTCTTTCTGTCCATTGGCCCTATCCCATATGCGGTTCAACATACTCCTAAGGGTCTTCCTTTCTGTGTGGGAAAGAACGCTCATAACGTCCATATCGAGATTCGTGGCGATTCCGTCTATGGTATTCAGGATACTTTTCCCTTTTGTTGTCAGATATATGTTAATCACCCGCCGATCCGAGGAGACTCGATGCCGCTCCACCAGACCGTCCCTCTCCAGACGATCCACTAGGCCTGTGGTGGCCGGGTTATCAAGAAAGACTCTCCTGGCGATCTGAGTGAGAGACAATCCATCTTTGTAAGCAAGAGCACTTAAGACGGCGTGCTGTGACGCTGTGATACCTATATCCGAAAGTTCATTGTCCAGGGCACGCTTCATCCCGCGGGCTGCCCGGACCAGAAGAAAGCCCATACTGTGTTCAAGCTTGGTCATTGATCAATCTTAACCCTTAGATACAAATAGTTTACATACAAATATTACGTATACAAACAATTTATTGGCGGACGACCCTGGAGTCAAGAACCAAATGAATGTCCATGGGGCTACTTGGCCGTCAGGGTCCAGACACCAGCCCAGTCATCGCCGGGGGGGGTTTCCTTGAAGAATTCGCATCTTTCAATATAGACGCGACTGGGATTGATGGGTCGCATTGGGAACATTTCTTCCAGTGTCTCAGCTTCTTTGAATAACTTCAGAGCTTTGTCCCATTTCTGGGCGTTGTAGAGTTCTATACCCTCATGAAAGACGGGTACCACCTTTGAATAGGACTCGCTCAATTCACCCTTTCTGGCGAGAAGTTCGTATGCCTTTACAGGACGCTTTTTTCCCTTCACTCGCACGTTATCCAAAAAGCGCCACTCAAACCTCTCCTTTACCGAAGAATATGTCGATTCAGCCACCTGAATATAGACGCCATACTGCTTCGCCGATGCTTCCAAACGGGACGCCAGATTCACCGTATCCCCCATCATGGTGTAATTCATTCGCATAGTTGAACCCATGTTCCCCGTGACCATCTCACCTGAACTGAGTCCCACCCGGTGGCGCATGTTGTGCACCAACTCGGGCCATTCATCGTCGTGGGACCATTTGTCTCTCAGATTCCGAAGCTTATCTTCCATCTCCAGAGCCGTGGTGCATGCCTCATATTCATGATCCTCCACAGGCATGGGAGCCCCGTAAAACGCCACTATGGCATCTCCAATATACTTGTCCAACGTTCCGCGATGTGACAGCAATACCTCTGTCATTTCGGTCAAATATTCGTTCATCAGGGAGACCATCTTCTCCGGTTCGAGAACCTCCGAAAATGAAGAGAAACTCTGTATGTCCGAAAAAAATGCGGTGTGGTATCCCGCATCACCTCCCAACTTGGGTTCCTGTTTTGTCTCATACATCTCATCGATCAAGTCAGTAGAAAGGTAAGTCCCGAATGTATGTTTCAGAAAACGTTTGTCTTTTTCCGAGACAAGAAAGTTGTACAGAAAAATACTGAGATAGGTGACACCCAGGCTGATGGAAGGTCTGACGATCTCCCACATGACAAGGCTTCCCAGGAATTGACTGTAGGCAAAAATGATCCAACCAATCACTCCGATAACGGGAATGGGAAGAGAACGGAGGGGACGCTTGGGAATGCTCACCAAGGCACCAAGAATTACGCTCGACAAAAGGATAGCAATGAAATTGGTCCTGGCGCCGGTTCGGGAGACGAACTCATTTTTCATCAGGCTGTGGATGACATTACCATGGATCTCTACCCCGGCAAAGCTTTCCTGAACCGGGGTATTCCTTAGATCCATCAAGCCTGGCGTGGAAGTCCCCACCAGAGCAATCTTGTCCTCCCAGTACTCCGGAGGGAGCATCTCGGGATCAAAGCAGTAAGCGTACGGCAGGTAGTAGAATGTCTTGAAATGTCCATAGTAATTCACATACATCCTGCCGTCATCATCGATAGGAATCTCACGAGCGATCTCCCCGGAACGATTTCTCAGCCGAAGAATATGCTCTTCGAAGTTATAGTCAAAGCCGTCCTGTGGAACGTCCAGAATATCCATGGCGGCCGCCATGGTGAGCGATGGATAAACATGCTGTGGGCCCTCGAAATAGATGGCGGTGGGAACTCTTCGGATGATTCCATCCTCATCAGGAGGGAAATTGGGACTGCCTACTTTCCTGGAGGCTGAGAACAGCTCCACATAAGTGTTCCCAAGCCGCTCCCCGACAGGAAGCCTCCGGGTATGACCGATCCAATAGCTGACATGCTAACCCGCGTGAGAAATGCGGCAAGAGCTGGACATCCCAGGGTGGATATCCCGGCATCGAAACTCAAACTGGAGGTCGCGAAAATACTTCGCGATCACCATTACAT
>JAZGBI010000087.1 GCA_036476315.1 Candidatus Neomarinimicrobiota bacterium
CTACCCACAAACGGGACGAAGGGGTGCGATGGATAGTCAGGGAATCATAGGGGCAATTGTTTATGCCAATCCTGATGAGCTTCCTCCCACTGTAAACACAGTGGAGATACTGGCTGAACAGGGCTACGATGTTATTGTCATTGCTCGCAATCAAAATAGACCACAATGGCAATATCCAGAAAATGTGCGAGTTTATAGGTTAGGAGACTTTGGCACGTCCCGAAAGAATGAAGAAAAATCATCGCGAAGCAAGGTCATTGAATACTACAAGTTTATCAAGGAGACGAAGCGATTGGTCCGACGTCACAATTGCAGTTTACTGATCGCATATGACATGTTTGGATTTCTGACAGCGTACAAGGGCAGGCCAAAGTTCCAGAACAGAATTCCAATTATCTATCACAATCATGATTTGTCATTTCCATCAATGCCTTGGTCTTTGGCATACTGGGTAAAACAATTTGAACTAAAGCATGCTAGATGGGCAGATGCCGTCGTTTTTCCGCAGGAGGATCGTGCCCGGCTGTTTCGAAAAGATGCTCATCTTTCTGAAAAGCCGATAATCGTACCAAATTACCCGAGATTGCGCAATGAAACTCCCGAGCCTGTTCTTCGTCGAAGACTTGCCGAGAGCGGAGTGGACTTCAGATTTCTCGTGTTACGTTATGGATCAATGGGGGATGATCACTGCATTCCAGAAACAATTGAGGCTGTCGCATCTCTTCCAGAAGATTACATCGCTGTTTTCTGCGGATTCGGCAGCAGTGTTTACGTCGAGAAAATGAAGAAAAAAGCTGAACAACTCGGTGTGAGTAACCGTGTGTTTTTCTTTCTTGATGTCTCCTATGATGAATGGTTCGGCTACATCGCGTCAGCTGATGTGGGATTGGCAATCTACCGAGACAGCAGTGTCAACCTTAGGTACTTGAGTACCGCCGGAAACAAACTATTTTTGTACGCTATGTGTGGAGTTCCGGCAATAGTTCCCAATTCAAGTGATTTTCGAAGGCTTGTGACTGAGTACGGATTGGGGGTCTATGCAGATTCCCAAGATCCACAAGAACTGGCAAAAGCGATCAGAAAGGTGACGAGGCCCGAGAAGCAGGCAGAATTTTCATCCCGTGGGCGCGAAGCCCATCTAAGGCACCTGAACTATGACCTCGCCATTAAGCCCCTCGTGGAGAAGATTAGGAGTCTAACCCGGGGCCAAATTATCCAGCATATTGTTCCATGAATACTGATATACGACAATCTGAAGCAATACGGACGCGCCAGATTCGACGCCAGACTATTCTGGGGTGGGCAGGTGTAGCCGTTTTGCTTATATACCTTTACAGCAACGCCCCACAGGAGGTTCTTCTGGTAAACAAGCTTCTCGGAGTCGGTATACTGGTAACAGGGCTTATTCCGCTGCTTATTTATACAAGGCAGCTACGTATTTCCGAAGGGAGAGAACTGGAACCCCTGCCTCTGATTCCGGTATTGGGGTTACTCTACGGACTCTATTTGGGCCTTCCTGCCCTCATTGAGGAGGACCCTCAGGCGTCGCTCTTGCTTCCGATTACCCATGGTCAGCTCACAAAACCACTCGAATTGACCCTTTTGGGTGTTGGCAGTTTTCTGGTTTCATTCTATCTGTTCAGTCATTTTTTCACGAGGAGGATGAAGCCACTACAGTTGCGCTGGGATGTTGACGTCGCCAAAAGGCTGGCGATTATTCTGCTCGTCTCAGGTTTTTTCATCGATTCACTTAAAATCGCAGATTTTTTCCCTCAGGCGTTTCGCTCGGTGTTTGGTCTATTGTCCTCATTCTATGATCTCGGCATGGGGATTTTTGTCTTGCTCGCGGCGCGAAACAAACTGACCAGCGCTCAAAGAAAAATTCTCTGGTTCGGCATCGTTCCGTACTTCTTCCTAATTCAGGTGTCCACTGGCCTCGTATCCAATTTGGTATACGGCTTTGTGTTCATCTTTTTGCTCTTCACAGCTGCGGGATATACTATCCGGTGGCGATGGATTGTCCCTGGGTTATTGCTTACAATCTTGTTACACAGCAACGTGCTTGAGTTCAGGAGCCTTACCTGGTATGGGGAGCATCGTGGTGCAAGCCGAATCGAACGAGCCCAATTGTTCTTCCGGTTGACATGGGAATCTCTGGAATCGGGAGGAGTGAAAGCTGTAGGGGAAGGTGCAGACAACATGATTAAACGCATAGGGCAGCTTAGCTTGTTTGCTTATGTGATGGAGCTCACCCCTTCGGTGATACCGTACTGGGATGGAGGTAGTTATTATGCCCTTCCTACAACCTGGATTCCCCGCGCTCTATGGCCGGACAAACCTGAGAAAAGGTTGGGTCAAGAGTTTGGCCACATTTATGGTATCCTTGATCAAGAAGATCGAATCACGTCTGTTAATTTTCCTCAAATTATTGAAATGTACGCAAATTTTGGAACCGCAGGAGTGCTTGTGGGCATGGCAATCTTGGGCGTCATGCTGAGGTTTCTATACGCAAAACTCAATCAGCCCGGCGTTTCTGACCCTGTTCTCCTTCTCGGTGCCTTTATATTCAAGGACCTGACCAATATTGAGTCCGATTTCACCCTTGTTTTCGGAGCCATACTCCAAACCGTCGTTGTTCTCTACATCGTCTTGAGACTGGCCATACCCAGCAAATCAGCCCTATTGTCGCGCAATGTCTAGCTTGGAGCGAACACAGCCCCCCGTAGAAGAGCAAAGTTATGTCGAGATTTTTCGTCCACCTTATCGCCTGGCAATTCTCACGTCGCACGCTATTCAATATCAGGTGCCGTTATTTCGTGCGCTGACCGCCCGACCCGAGATAGATCTGATGGTGTACTTTTGCTCTGGGTGGGGAGCGCTCGAATATAGGGATCCCGGATTTGGGGAAGCGTTTAAATGGGATGTTCCGGTGACTAATGGTTACAAACATCACTTTTTTCGGAATTGGTCGCCCTGGCCGGTTCCAGGCAGAGCATTGGGTGTGATCAACCCGGGTATCATCAATGAGCTCCTCCGGTGTAAGTACGATGCTGTAGTTATCCACGGTTATGCACTTGTCAGTTACTTGCTTGGGTACCTTGGTGCTTGGCTAAGCCGAACGCCCGTTTTCTTTCGAGGTGAGACGGTCTTACGGCCGAATCGCCCGTGGTGGGTTCGTGTTGCTAAGCGGATTTTCTTATCGGTGCTCTTTCACGGGACCGATGCTTTTCTTACCATAGGAAGCAAAAGCAGCGAATTCTATAGAGCGTTTGGAATATCCGAAGAACGACTCTTTTTCACGCCGTATAGCGTTGATAATGACTTTTTCAGGGAAGAGAGCAGAAAATGGAGAAGGCAGAAAGCGGTTCTAAAGGTTTCGTTAGGCATCTCGGAAGAACTGCCAGTTATCTTGTTTGTCGGCAAGCTAGTAAAACGTAAGAGGCCTTTTGACCTTCTATATGCCTACGAGAATATCGGGAACGAAGTGGCACTAGTATTCGTCGGCGATGGTGAATTGCGCTCGGCGCTCGAACAATATGTAAGAGAAAGGGGGCTATCGCGGGTAAAGTTTGTGGGCTTCAAAAACCAATCAGAACTGCCCAGGTACTATGCAATGGCCGATATTTTTGCTCTACCATCGTCATCGCAGGAGGTATCTCCGCTGGTAATTAACGAAGCGATGTGCTGTGCGCTCCCTGTCGTCGTCAGCGATGCAGTCCCCTCTGCCAACGATTTCGTGGAAAACGGATATAACGGGTACATCTATCCGTGCGGAGATGTTAGCAGACTTACTCAGGTCCTGCATAATCTCATCCTTGCCCCAGAGCTGGAGAGCGTTTTCGGAGAACGGTCCCAGCAGCTTATTGAAGACTGGAATAACTCTAAAGTGGTGGAGGGGATCCTGGAGGCTCTCGGCAAGTTTGCGAGGCAATAGCGCGGATGCGTCAGCGTCTATTAATCGTAGGCAATCCTGGCGTCACTCACATCGGTGCTCACTTCGTAACGGCAGCCAAGGCCCTGCGTTTGAAGATCAAACTGTGCGACACCAATGCTGCATGGGATGCAGCGTGGCCGGTCACCAAATTCAACTGGTGGCTAAGGGGCCATCGGCCTCCGCACCTGAGACAATTCAGTCGACACGTGTTAAGAACATGTGAATCCAAAAAGCCCACCTGGATTCTGTTGACAGGGCTGGCGCCTGTTGAGCGTTCGATCCTGGAAGAGATCGGAGAAATGGATATTGTGCGTCTGCTGTATTTGACGGACGATCCATGGAATCCAGCACACAAGGGCTCCTGGTTTCTTCAGACATTGCCCTTTTTCGAACGCGTCTATTCTCCCCGCAGATCCAATCTGGAGGATCTGAAAGGGATAGGCTGCAACAAGGCATCTTATCTTCCTTTCGCGTTTGATCCCGAAACACACTTTCCCGAACAGCCGGCAGAGGCTGATAAGAAAGATCCATTTGCTCACGAGATTGTTTTCATTGGCGGAGCAGATGCAGACCGAACTCCATATATCTCTGCCCTGATACGGGAAGGTTTTGAAGTGGGCCTCTATGGAGGATATTGGGAAAGATTTTCCAGTACACGGTCGCGTGCCCTGGGCCATGTCGATCCCCAGTCAATGAGAAAAATTGTGGCTGAATCACACGTAGCTCTCTGTCTCGTGAGGAGGGCCAACCGTGACGGACATGCCATGCGCAGTTACGAGCTTCCGGCAATGGGGGCCTGCATGCTTGTTGAGGACACCCAAGAACACCGTGAGATTCTCGGTCAAGATGGGGACAACGTGGTCTATTTCTCTACGGTGGCCGAAATGATCGGAAAACTCCGGTGGCTCTTAAAGCACGAAGAGGAGCGAACACGCCTATCCGAGGCTGTTCGGGCCCATGTCATTAAAGGTAGAAACACGTACGGAGATCGTCTTCTGTCCATGCTCCAAATGAAATCTCAGGGAAAATCAGCCTCAAACTGAGGATTATCTCGCATGATTTTGTTGGTGTCCTCGACTGGAGAAAACGATGTAGGCGGAATCGCAGAAGTCTCACGAATGCTTAAGACCGTCCTGGAGGAGGAGCGTCTGCTCACAAAGGTCGTAAGGGTTAACCGGAGCAGCAAGGGAGGGGGTGAGTCGCGAATCGCAGAGGCTTCAAGACTTTTGAGAATGAACCTCAAGAATGGGCATTCCTCGATACTGTTTACACATCTTGGTCCTGCCAAGATCCAACCCCTGATTCCGCGAGAGTCGCGGTCAAGCTATGCAATCTTCCTACACGGCGCAGAAGTCTGGCGACGACTCTCTGCTCTGGAAAGAAATGCCCTGGGAAAGGCAACTCTACTACTATCGAATTCCAGCTTTACTGCAGAAAAGGTGGAGCGCAGGAACCCGTGGCTCCGTAGACCCATAAAATCCATTCCTTTGGCCCTCCCTTTTGATAAGATTCCAGCTCACACGGAGACATCATCCGAACCTGTGGTATTAATGGTGGGGACTCTCTCGTCCAGTGAGAGATACAAAGGTCACGATGAAATGCTGAATATCTGGAGGGAGGTGATAAGAGTCGTGCCAGAGGCAAGACTCATCATTGCTGGGGGAGGAGACGATCTTTCACGGCTCAAGGCGAAGGCCCGACCCCATGGTTCCAGCGTCGTGTTCACAGGCCAAATTGGCGACAAGCAACTCAAGGACTTGTATCGAATGTCCCGTCTGTTCGCAATGCCGAGCAAAGGTGAAGGGTTCGGGATTGCATACCTTGAGGCGATGGCACATGGAAAGCCCTGCATCGCGTCCGTTCACGATGCAGGGCGCGAGGTGGTGGAGGATGGACGTACGGGCTTGGTGGTGGACCAGGATGACGCGGTTGAATTAAGGGAATCTTTAGTCCGCCTGTTGACAGACGTCAGTTACGGCCTGGCTTTGGGCTCGAAGGGTCGCAAGAGAGTGCTGGAATACTACAACTTGGACCGTTTCAAGAGTGATCTGTTGAGAGCCTTGCGACCACTGCTGTAGATGTGTGGTTTTGTAGGAATTTGGGGATCGACCGACGGACTCGGTGACACCCGAAGAATAGTCTCCACTCTCAGACATCGCGGTCCCGATGACCGCGGTGAGTGGTCAGCAGATCATTTATGGGTTGGGCATTGCCGTCTTTCGGTTATCGATCTATCTCCCCGTGCCCGTCAGCCCATGGTTACCGAGCAAGGGACCTATGCCCTTGCGTTCAACGGGACCATATACAACTACAAGGAACTTCGCGAGGAACTCCTTGATCGTGGCATCACCTTCAAATCTGAATCTGATACAGAAGTTCTTCTTCACACACTTATCACGTGGGGGGAAGCGGGCCTGGAAAAGCTCAGGGGCATGTTCGCTTTCGCATTCTATGACACGATTAAACAGGAACTCCTTCTGGTGGTGGATCGTCTCGGCGTGAAACCTCTCTACTTTGCGAATGTAAAGGACAGCTGGATCTTTGCCTCAGAGCTTCGGGCAATTCTATCAACAGACCTGGTAAAACCTGCAGTAAACCAGGATGCACTGATCGAATATCTCCTTACTCAAACTGTCGCGCCTCCGGGAACCCTGATTAATGATGTTAACTGTGTGCCACCCGGACACCTTTTGCGAATCTCACCTTCCGGATCAGAGCTGAGATGTTGGTGGTCTCTCGAAGGTTTCTCACAACAGAAGACGGACATTTCCCGCAAAGCCGCAATCTCAAGGCTCAGGGAACTTCTCGAAGAGTCCATAAGACTCAGATTGATCGCAGACGTGCCGGTGGGGGCCTTTCTTTCAGGAGGAATCGACTCCAGCACGGTTGTAGGTTTGATGTCCCGCGTGTCCACTACTCCGCCCAGGACTTTCTCGGTAGCGTTTGGAGAGAAGTTCTTTGATGAATCACGGTATTCCAGAAGCGTCGCGTCAAGATTCAAGACCGATCATGAAGAAATTCAGTTAACCGCAGACTACGTTCTGGAACGGCTTCCAGAAGCGTTGAATGCCTTCGACCATCCCAGCGGAGATGGAGTGAATACGTTTATGATATCCCAGGCCGTCAGTGAAAAGGGCCTCAAGGTAGCCCTCTCAGGTCTGGGAGGTGACGAACTTTTCGGAGGATATCCAGGGTTTGGAAGGATAAGGAGACTTCGTCGTCTGAAATCTTTTCGACCGGTAATTGCTCCACTTCTGAGAACTCTGAGTGGGAAGCTACATGATTTGGGGAACACACCCTGGGAGGTAATACCGCTTTATCATCTGACCCGGCAAGTCTGGTCGCCCCATGATATCAGGAACATGGGATTTTCTGATGTTGATTCGCGGGCGGAATCCGTCGATGAAGTCACAGCAGACACCATGGCGTTTGTCTCATATCTCGAGCTTACCCATTACACCCATGATGTACTTCTGAGGGACACTGACCAGATGAGCATGGCCCATGGATTAGAGGTACGTGTTCCATTTCTTGATCCGGAAACAGTGAAATTTGTCCTCGCGCTGCCAGCGTCCCTGAAATCGTCTCCCAGGACACCCAAGAAACTGCTCGTTGAAGCAGTGAGTGATTTGCTCCCTCAAGAAATTCTTCGTAGACCCAAGCAAGGCTTTGTACTCCCATTTGAAACATGGATGAAAGGTCCACTGACGGGTTTCTGTGAAGAATCCTTGAAAGTTCTTGAGGGAATTGGTGGATTTGATGTCGGGGCCGTGCAAAACATTTGGCAGGACTTCCTCAAAGGCGGAGATCCAACATGGTCACGTCTTTGGACGCTGGTGGCTCTCTCGCGTTGGGCAATTAACATAGGGGCAGTTGGATAGTGCGGATTCTTCATGTAGTTCCCGCGATAGATCCATCCGGCGGAGGGCCCGTTCGTTCTCTTATGGCGTTCATCGGTGCAACCCGGGAGATGGTTGATGTGGAGGTACTGACGACTATTTCGGGATCACCGCGGAAGTGGCGAAGATACGTAGAGAGACAAGTCAGGGTCCCCATTCACTGGATGCCGCACATGGGCCGGCACTCGAAGAATGTTTCAATCCCCGCCGTGCTCTGGCTTTACGAGAACATCTCGAGATTCGATTTGTTACACCTTCACGCCTGCTTTTCGCCCATTAACACTGTTGCGGCGGGCGTATCACGAAGAATGAGGATCCCGTACATCATACGACCCCTCGGTACCCTGTCACCCTATTCAATCAATTCCTACCACCGCACAGTCAAGAAGATCTACTGGAGATTCTTCGAAAAGAGAACTGTGGAGGGATCAGCGTCTATCCACGCTACATCTGATATGGAGTCGAGAGAAATAGGGGCGGTGGGAATGGACACCCGAATAAGGAAAATCCCCATTCCTGTCGATGTGGTGGGAAATTCGAACAGACAGGGGACATCCATTTCAAATTTCGTCTATCTGGGGAGAATCCACCCCAAGAAAGGCATCGAATTCTTCCTGAGGGCTCTCAGCAAACTTGACATCAATTACCTGCAATCACTGAAATGTAGGATCTACGGCAACGGTGACCGACGATACGTCCGTTCGGTTGAGAATCTGGTCCACAGGTTATGCCTAACCGATTACGTGTCATTTGAAGGCGAGGTGAGATGGGAGGCGAGAGAAAAGGTGTGGAAAATGGCGGATGTGTTTTTCTTGACCTCACACCACGAGAATTTTGGCGTAGCGGCTGCAGAGGCGATGGCCCGTGGAGTTCCCATCATGATTTCAGACAAGGTTGCCCTGGCAGTGGAAGTGCTAACATACGACGCCGGATGGGTCGTTCCGTTGGATGCGGATGAAATAGCCTCTATGATTCAAGACATTATCGAGAAACCAAAGGCGTGGCGGAGGAAGGGAGATAATGCAAGAATGCTGGTGCAAAACCAGTTTGACAGGGGAGTAATAGGGGAAGAACTCATTTCCATGTATCAAAATGCTCAGTCCGCACATGCTGGCTAGAATCACTCCTGTCGTCCTTACACGTAATGAGGAGGCCAACATAGGCCGCTGCCTCAAAAAGCTAACCTGGGCGGGAGACGTGGTCGTCGTGGACAGTTTCAGTTCGGACAACACCGTCAAGGTGGCCAGGGATTATGAAAATGTGAGGATTTTTCAAAGGAGATTCGATTCCCATGAGAACCAGTGGAATTTCGCTCTCACAAAAACAGACATTGACACCGAATGGGTGATGGCTCTCGACGCTGATTACATCCTGACGGATGAGCTGGTTGAAGAAATTCGCCTTACCGCGCCAAACGATGGACTTGGGGGCTACTGGGTCGACTTTGCCTACGCCACATTCGGGAAGAAGTTGAGAGGAGGCATATATCCTCCTAATGTCGTCCTCTTCAAGAAAGATGAGGGCAGATACATTCAGGATGGCCATACGCAGCGGCTTGTCATCGATTCTCCCCTCGAACTTCTTACATCCAAAATAATTCATGATGACCGTAAACCGCTTTCCCACTGGTTTAAATCTCAGCTTCGCTACCAACGGATTGAGTCTGAGAAACTGTCGAATTCTCCTGCAAAGGATCTTTCTTTCGCTGATAGACTCAGGAAGCTCGTGATCCCGGCTCCGTTTCTCATATTTCTCTATGTCCTTTTCGTCAGACGCGCTATTCTGGATGGATGGGCCGGTTGGTTTTATGCTTTTCAAAGGTTCGTCGCGGAACTCATGCTCAGTTTGTTGGTCCTCGAAAGACTCATTTCTTCGAGATCAGACTGACTTAAAGAAAATTTGTATATCCTCGGTATAAATGCCTATCACGCAGGCGCTTCAGCCTGTCTTATCCGGGACGGCGAACTCGTCGCGGCTGCGGAAGAAGAACGATTCAAACGAACAAAGTATTGGGCGGGATTCCCGGGAGAGGCGATCACATATTGCCTTGAAGAGGCCCGGATCACCCCCTGCGATCTGGATCATATCGGAATTTCACGTAATCCCAGTGCTAATTTGCACAAGAAGATTCTGTTTGCGCTTCGCCGTCGTCCTAACTTCAGTTTCATCAAAGATCGCCTTAGCAATGCGGCCCGGATCCGTGACCTAAAAACGATCTTCTGTGATGCACAGAATATGGGGCCTGACGACTTGAAAGCTGGGTTCCACAATGTGGAGCACCACAGGGCACATATGGCCAGTGCGTTTTTTGTCTCACCATTTGACGAAGCTGCAATTCTATCTATAGACGGGATGGGGGATTTCGTCAGTACCATGTGGGGAAAGGGAAAAGGAAATCAAATTGAGGTGATGGGCAGTATTCACTTCCCTCACTCCCTGGGGATCTTCTACACTGCGGTCACTCAATGGTTAGGTTTCCCCAAGTATGGAGACGAGGGCAAGGTCATGGGATTGGCCGCGTACGGTGAACCGGCATACCTGGACAGGATGCAGAAGATTGTACACATTCAGCGAGATGGTACATTTAAACTGGATCCGGACTATTTTGCACATCACGCTGAAGGGTCCACGATGACCTGGGACCGTGGGGAACCCGTTCTCGGCAGACTTTATTCCCAGAAGTTTGTGGATCTTTTTGGCCTGGCGCGTAAACCCAGGACTGAGATTACCCAACGCCACAAGGATACGGCCACTTCGCTCCAGGCGATGCTGGAGAAGGCCGAGTTCGATCTCCTGAAGATGCTTCACAGCTCAACGGGGGAAAAGGCTCTCTGCCTTGCGGGCGGTGTTGCCCTGAACAGTACTCTTAATGGCAAGATTCTACCCGGGACAAGTTTTGAAGACATATTCATCCAGCCTGCGGCAGGGGACGCCGGCACGGCAATGGGGGTCTGTTACTATATCTATCATCAGGTCTTGAAGAATCCTCGCACTCACATTCTGGATCATGCCTATATCGGTCCTTCATTCACCAACGGCAACGTTACACAAATACTTGACAGTCATGGGGTATCTTACAGGGAGTTGAGGAACGACGAACTCGTCAGAGAAGGGGCCAGAATTGTCGCAGATGGCAAGGTTCTCGGTTGGTTTCAGGGAAGGATGGAATGGGGTCCGAGAGCCCTTGGGAACCGCAGCATCATTGCCGATCCCAGACGTGAAGATATGAAAGATATCCTTAACGTTCGTATCAAACGCAGGGAAAAATTCCGGCCGTTTGCCCCTTCCATCCTGGCAGAGGCAACCGGTGATTATTTTGATCAAACGTATCCAGATCCGTTTATGATGAAGGTTTACAACGTATTACCTGTAAAACGAAGCCAAATCCCGGCCGTTACACACGTGGATGGATCCGGACGTCTTCAAACGGTTCATAGGGAGAGCAACCTTCTCTACTGGGAGCTTATCAAAGAGTTCGAGAGTCGTACGGGTGTCCCTGTCGTCCTCAATACATCCTTTAACGAGGATGAGCCCATAGTCTGCCGTCCTGAGGAAGCCATTGATTGTTTCTTGCGGACCAGGATGGATGCCTTGATCATAGGCAACTTTATTATTGAGAAAGACTAGCCGGTGGAAAAGACAGACTTAGGCCAGCGTCCTCTGCGCATCCTCGTTTTCATCATTCAGTTTCCTCCCGATGTGAATTCCACGGGGATATTGATGGACCAAATCTGTGAAGGATTGTTGGAATACGGACACCGGATAACGGTGATCACCACGTTTCCTCATTATGAAGAGTTTCGGATTCATGAGGAATTCAGAGGTAGGCTGATTGAAAGGGGACAATATCACGGGTTAGACGTGATTCGCCTCTGCGTTTACGCGAACGGTGAGAAATATCGGATGACGAGCAGGCTCCTGAATTACCTCTCCTTCAATTTTCTCGCTACCGCAGTCAATCTCGTTTCCCGGCAAACCTATGATGTAATATTCTGCACCAATGGATCTTTCTTTACCGGGATTTCCTCATACGTCAGTGGCAAATTTGGAAGGATTCCCTTCATTTATAACGTTCAGGATCTTTACCCAGATGTTCCCATACGAGCTGGGCAACTGCACAATAAGAACGCCATTACAGTTCTGAGAAAGATGGAACGCTTCATGTATGAAAAAGCTGCTCACATTGCTGTGATTGCTCCCTCATTTCGGAAGAACTTGTTGGAGAAAGGCGTCTCCCGTGAAAAAGTATCTGTGATTCCTAACTTCGTCGACACTGCCTTTGTCCGACCTATGAAAAAGAAGAACGAGTTCAGCATAAGGCACGACCTTACGGACAAATTCGTGGTTACGCATGCGGGAAATCTCGGGTATGCCTATGATCTCGAAACCATGCTGGAAGCCGCCCTGCTGCTGGCTCCCCACGAGAATATCGTCTTTCTAATCATAGGAGACGGTGTTGCCAAAGCTCACCTTCAAGAGAAGGCGCAAACTCTCCGCTTGTCAAACGTGCGTTTCTTACCCTTTCAGCCGAGGGAATACTTGCCACTCATTCGCGCCTGTTCTGACGTGGAAACGTCCCTGTACAAACCTGGAGCTTCCAGCGATTCCATGCCCTCGAAAGTGTACGAGATAATGGCAAGTGGCCGGCCTCTTCTGATGAGTGCGGATGAGGGAAGTGATGTATGGAACTTGGTTACGGAGACGAAGAGCGGAATCTGCATTGGGCCCGGAAACGCTTCGGAACTTGCAGATGGCGTGCTCTCCCTCTACAATAATCCATCAATGGGACAGAAAATGGGACAGCGAGGCCGTTATCAGGCCGAGAAAAACTATTCAAGAGACGTGGTTGTGCGCCGTTACAATGGTCTGTTGCAGCAGGTGGCAAGATATCATGAGAGAACCCATTCTTAAACGTCCTCTCGATATTTTGTTTGCCACGATTGGTCTGATTCTCTCGGCTCCCCTCTGGGGGATCATCTCGCTTCTGATTTACATCAAAGAGGGGCCACCTATTTTCTATTCTCAAAAAAGGTGGGGCAGAAATGGAGTTCAGTTTGACGTTCTCAAATTCAGGACTATTGTTCCTGGCTCAGACGAGAAATACGGTATCTGGCAGGCCACCGAAAATGATCATCATATCACGCCCTTGGGACGCGTCCTCAGGGCAGCCGGCCTTGATGAACTTCCTCAGATCTTGAATATCCTTCGCGGTCAAATGAGTCTTGTCGGACCTCGCGCCCTGGCCGTCGGAGAAAGCGTTCAAGACAAAGACGGACTAGATATAACCTATGAAGAAATACCCGGATTCACGGAACGATTGAACGTTCGACCGGGGTTGACAAGCCTGGCAACGATTTACAGGCCGAAAGCAATTCATCCCGAGAAGAAGTTCCGCCTTGATCTCGAGTATGTCCGGCGGCAATCGTTCTGGCTCGACCTGAAACTCATCTGCCTGTCCTTATGGATCAGCATCCGGGGAAAATGGGAAAGTCGAGGCAAAAAGCTTTGAGTAAGCAAGAAGTCAC
>JAZGBI010000088.1 GCA_036476315.1 Candidatus Neomarinimicrobiota bacterium
TCCTCCGGGACCGGAGATTTCCTGACCTTGTATGGTGAAGACGGCAACTAGAATCCAGGTCAAGACGAAATAGGGCGATTGCTGCAAAGACTTCATCGGTGTCCCAAAACATAGCCTCATTTATCGAATGACCGTCATTTTCCGGATCAGAACGCGGCTGCCGGTAGACAGCCTTGAGAAGTATATTCCCGAGGCGACATCCCGGTCAAACCGGTCCCTGCCAGCCCATATGACTTCATGATAACCCCCCGCTTTCCAGCCATCAACCAGCGTGACCACTTCCTGGCCGAGAATGTTGTATATCTTGAGTTTAACCTGCTGTGGCGCCGGCAGGGCGTAATGAATCCGCGTGAGGGGGTTAAAAGGATTGGGGAAATTCTGTGAGAGGACAATTTTGTCCGGAAGCATCGCGAGAACCTCGCTGACCGTCGCTTTCACGTAGCCGGACAACCCCGTGATCACTTTGAAGGGGTATGGCAACGCTACCCCTCCCGAACGTCCAGCAGGTATGTAAGCGGTAATGAGAATTTCATCATGCCCCCGGATGAGGTCATAAGTCTTTCTCGTGACCAGATCGAGAAGGACCGCGTCCATGTGAGGCGGAACGTCGCCCACAATCTCGTCAGTCAACTGAATTGCCCCGGTTTCGCCCCTCACGTAGAGACTTATGTCCCACGTGCCGTTTGTCTCCTCCATGGACCGGATATCGCTCGTGAACTTTGGCCCATTCGGTCCCCATTCGGGCCGGTCCATTGCGAGGGATACGTACCCATCAAGGTACGGGGGTTCGGGATTGTCGAAGTGGTCCAACTGTTCATGAGCTCCTGCGACCCGGCCGATGGAGTTGGACAGATCAGAATATCTGTTCCCCTTTGCCATGAGTCGAAGTATCCACCCGTCCCGGTCCTCCTTCAGATCACTGGCCTGCCCGCCACCCGATGCTTGGGACAGGCGGGCCGGACCGTCAATCCCTTTCAGGGGATCGATGCGAATGGTCTCGGCGGAACTCCCTCGATTGTAGACGATGTACCCACCCCATGGTAGAAGCCGTGTCACCACATCCGACCACCCCTCCCCCCCGACAAAGTCGAGGCCATAGGTCAACGGACCGTAGAATTGAGCCTGATCCAGATCCAGGTCAACCACGAAAGAGTATGGAGATCCTATGACGTTCCATCCCGGCTCAAGTGATAGCTCCGCACCCGTGAGAGACAGGGAGTGTCCCGGTCCGGCAGCGACTACGACATCTTCCCTCACCATTTGGTAGAGCCAGTAACCCTCACCAGGAGAAACATCGCTCGCAGCCACCCACTTGGATCCCGTCCATTCGAACATTCTCCAGGTTGTCTTTGACGGCTTTCCCTTCAATTCATCCTGAAAGAGGCTGCCGACTCCCGGATCGTCCAGGTCAGCCGGCACGGAAATGAGGCTCCACCGGTCCCTGGGAATGCCACCAGGAAAGGCACTCCCATCCATGGCGCTGGAAAGATCACCGGCGGAAAAGCTTACTTCCACCGGCAGGGTGTCGCTCTCTGTGATATGGCCTGGCATGTCAGTCGCACGGACAACACAGGCAATACCCGTTAACTTAACATCTTCTGCCGGGATGACACCGTGGTAGACTCCTGGCTCGTCGCTCGTCATGGCGACCTCGGTGAAAATGGATTCACCACCCTTCACGTAGTGCAGAACCACGCTCCCCAGAGAACTTTCATCGGCCACCATTGCGTATACTGTAATTGAGTCGAGAACCTGAGGTGCTGAAGGAAACACGGTCAGATCTGATATGACCGGAGCTCGAGTATCCTCGAAGGCGTTGTGGGCCCTCTCAGATGCAACAGTCCACTGGCTGAACCCCGATTGCGACAGGGCGGTGATTGTGCTGTTGACCTCATCAACGGCTACGGAACTCGTGTCAAGAAACTCCCACGCGACCGTGGGACCAGCATAGTTCATGCGCCGTGCGAGACGAAGTTGACGGGGATTCGAAACGCCCTCCTGACCGGCGTAATCAAAGGTGATATCCACCGTAAATCCTTCGGGCACGGCTGTGGAAATCTCCCAGTAAGAATCGCCGTAAACGGGATCTGTCACCAGTTGATCGGGATCGTCGAAGACAGTGGTGCTGTCCCATGCAGGGGGTGACGGGATGAACGTCGCACTGACACTGCCTCCCTCACTCTCGCTGAAGTCGAAGGTCACCCCTGAACTGTTCCCGTCTTCTCCGGTGATTTCGACCGGTGGGGAATCACCAGCAGGAATGATAGTATCTCCGCCGGCGAATCCATCCATCTCCGGAAGAAGCGTGAGGCTCACTCGCGCGGTGTCCGTCATGAGGGACAAACCCGGACCTGTGTTTGTGGTAATGAGCAGACGACCCTTGTAGAGACCCACTTGAAGGTTCCAGGTCTCCACTACGCTCACGTCAATCGTATCCCGCCTGCCACTGGCCAACTGTCCTGATCCTTTCGAGACACGCAACCAGTCATAGCTCTCCCAGGTTGCTTCAGTCGCGATTTCATAAACGAGAGGATAGGTCCCATCGTTCGAGATGATCAGGTGAAAGGGTACCTCTTCTCCCAATACGGTCACAACGCCAAAAGAAAAAGAGTTGAAGAGGACGACAGGAGATAAGTTGGTGTTCACCACGGGCCAGAAACCGGGGAGCATCCCCTCAGAGCTGGAAGCTCCTGACATCAGGGCCGTCTGACCTATCGTTGCGGAAATCTGAAATCCGCCGTCAGCGGCGGAACCACCTCCGGAAGACACCGCAGAAGCAGACTGTTCTGACGGTTGAGCCACCACCGCGTAGATCAGAAGAAAAAGGGACATTGTGCATACGGCCACCGCTGACTGCGTGCTTATTTGTGGGGTTTCAGGTCAGCGTTTTCCTGCATTCCGTTGGCCTGCAGGGTCAATTCGTCTATCCGCGCCTTCAATTTCTCAATCTGTGATTGTTGTTCCTTGATTGCCTCCACGTATATCCCGTTGAGCTGCCACCACTCGATTGCTTTCAACCCTTCCTCATTGGTATTAACGACCTCCGGAACGACTTCCTCAACTTCCTGGGCAATCAACCCGTAGTGCGCATGGGCCATCGCCGCTGAAGGGGAATTCTTCCAGTGGAAACGGACGCCTCTCAGCCGCAAGATCTTGTCGAGAGCGTTGCCGGCCGTCTGAATATTCTTCTTCACTCTTTTGTCCGAAGCCACATGATAGTTTCCGAAAGTCCCTGTAATGTCTCCATTGGAAGCAATCTTCATTCTCTGGGTCCAGTCATCTGCATAGAATGCCAGATAATCGTTCACATTGTTGTAAATGACGCCTCCCCGGGTCGCGTCAGATTCATCTCCAAAGATCACACCGGCGTCGGAGGAGGCGGCATCATCGTCAGAAAGGATAGTTATGAAGGCATTATCATTGTCCTGTCCCTGAACCAGGAGACGCGTTGAACCGTTCAAGTCCGTCACTGCACCACTGAAGGGGTTATACGCTATGTGCAACTTGGCTACCGGATTTGTCGTCCCGATGCCCACGCTTGTTCCGTTGTCGTACACCAGAGACGATGAAAGGGCCGACGTCCCATTCCCTTTGACCAGGTAGTTGGAACTGAGGCTGGAGGCCCCGGTACCACCGTCGGCTACGGTCAGATCCGTTATTCCATAGATGAAACCGCCGGAAATCGAAACACTGTTGGAATTCTGAGTAGCCAGGGATCCCAGTCCCAGGGAGGTCCGTGCCGTGCTTCCGCTCTCCGTCACCCACGCTGTTCCGTTCCCCACCATAAAGTTGCCATCTGTCTTTGCCAGGGCCGAAATCGCATCGAGGTCGATGTCATACGCTTGAACATCTGTTCCGATCGCCACCCCCAGGTTTGTCCTGGAGGCCTGAGTGGTGGAAGCCCCCGTACCGCCATCTGCAATCGCCAGGTCGGTAATGCCACTGATGGAACCTCCCGTGATCGAGACATTGGTGGAATTCTGGGTGGCCAGGGAACCGAGTCCCAGGGAAGTCCTTGCCGTGCCTCCGCTTTCTGCCACCCAGCCAGTGCCATTCCCCACCATAAAGTTGCCATCTATCTTTGCCAGGGCCGAAATCGCATCGAGGTCGGTGTCATACGCTTGAACATCTGTTCCGATGGTCACCCCCAGGTTGCTCCTTGCAGCTGAAGTCGTGGATGCTCCCGTTCCCCCTTTGGACACGGAAAGCGTCCCACCAAGGTTGTCCAGTGTCAGGTTGGATTCAGCAAGATCGATGTCGATCTCGCTGTTGATCTCGTCATTGGTAACCAGAACCTTATCGCTTCCGGCATTGATGTTCTTGAACTCCAGATCGACGCCCGTTTTCTGTTTGAACACACTCACCCCGGCGGTTCCAACATTGGTTGCCGTGTTGATTTCACCCACACCGGAAACGGCGGTCGCGATCAAGTCATATTCCGTGCCGTCATCGTCCTTGAAGTAGAGTCTGCTGTCACTACTCTTCACATAGATTTTCCCATATCCAGAAGTACTGGACGGAGCCACAATCTCATCGAGACTCAACGCACCTTCAACCGTTACGATTTCGTTGGGACTTGCTGAGCCGATCCCCACGTTGCCCCGGGTCGTAATCGAAGCGACGGTCAACACCGAGTTGGTATCGATGTCCGAACCGGTGATCGTGCCATCCAGGATTTTCAGACCAGTCACCGAACCCGCAGCGATTGTCGGATTGGGATATGTGCCGGTCAGATCTCCCCCGGCGCTATCCGGGAAAACCGAAGCCAGCGCGTAGTCTGAAGTGTCAGAATAGGGAGCCTTGAATGCCGACATGACATCCGCTCGCAGGATCGTCCCGTCCTGAATTTTTTCGCTCGTGACGGAACTGTCAGGAACCGTCAACGCAGGGAGGTTGATCAGTCCCGAACCGTCGCCTGTGAAGCTTTGTGCAGAAACAGTTCCCTGCACCCTTACATCACCCATAACATGGAGCCTGGATGTCGGAGAGAGGGTGCCGATCCCAACGTTTCCGTCGGGGGGTACGACGTTCGATGCTCCCAGAACACCTCCGGCCTGACTGGCGAAGCGACTTCTCATACTGTAAGGGGTTGAAGTAAGCGGATACCTGGGAAACATTTCGTCGCCGTCTCCAACCTTCACACCCAGAAAATATTGCGTGTCGAACGTCAACTCCAGGGGCTCGACAATTCCCAGAATGACGGTAAAGACCCCACCGGTCACCTCGACCGATTCATGAGTCTCAGTCCAGAGTGCGCCCGAACCAGACTCGCCCGGATACAGGGAGAAAGCCATGTCATAATTCCCCTGGGGAATCAGCGCACCGTTCTGGTCCTTGAGGACGCCCTGATAACTTATGGTCCTGGGAATCTGTGACTGGAAAGAGTCAGTTTGAACGGCTTGGGAGGTTACTTTTCTCTGCTCAGACTGCGCGAGGACGATTGAGATGGCGATAAGTCCCAGCGCCACAGCACTTGTGAACCTCATAGTTATTCCCTCCTAACACCCACCGATTTTTCGTTGACGAAGATTGGGATCACCCCCTGACCCTTGACGCATAATTTTGGGAAGCACCGGGTCAGATGCAACAGAAAAGTGTAAAAATCTGAATATATTTACAAAAAGGGGATAATTATGTGAAATTATTAGTCACTATGTCACCGAGAAGTGCCGGTTTCCCTTTCTTGTGAAGGGACAAAGTGCGCTTTGAATGCGGTGAGGGTGTTATGTAACTTGGCACTGTTGGGGGGTTAGCTTTTTCGTGCCAATGTGCCAATACTAGATGAGGAGACAACCATGCTTTTCCACGTAACTATGACTCATTCAGAGGACAACTGTCCCGGCTACGAACGCGAGAGAATGCCCGAGATACTCAGATCTTTCGAAAATCTCAAGGCAGTCGGAAAGGATCTGGATGTGAAGCTCCATTTCTTTGTCTGGTGTCCACCCGATCATGTTGCCTATGTTCTGCTGGAGGCCGATAGCCTGAATCGGATATCCCGCTTCGCTTTCTCAATTCCCATTCGCCAGGAAATCAAAATAGTCCCGGTGGAACAGATAGAAGACACCGTGACCATGGCAAAGCAGCTGATGGCAGAAGCCGGGAAGAAGTAGTACGACGTCGGTTAATTGATTTACCGGTATCCCGTTGCGGGAGTTGGTGTGCAATATAAGGAGAATAGCAAACAGGGCGGCCTGTTGGCCGCCCTGTTCCGTTTTCCTCTTATGACTAAGAGGAAGGCCGTACGAAATGGACTGATATCAGAGAATCGTCACTTTTGAAGCGGCCTCACCCTTCTCAGTTGAAACAACCTCAAACTCAACCTTGTCATTTTCTTTGAGGGTGCGAAATCCATTTCTATCGATCGCGGTGTAATGAACAAAAAGATCATCACCTAGTTCACGACTGATGAACCCGAATCCCTTCTTATCATTAAACCATTTCACTGTACCAGTTTCACGTTGAGACATTTTGAATTACTCCTATTATGTTCTTTTGAATTCTGTCTGAAGCATTGAAGGGGAATAGAGACTAAGTCTTCTTCTTATATAATAAGTATGGCTATGTCACCCAAATCCACTACATTACCTAAGACAACAGCGACAAAGTTAAGACTAAATTGAACGAATACAATCTATTATTTGGACCCCCTTCATTTTGTCAAATCCCGTTTTCTCCCGTCCCGCCGGTTTCAGCTGCATTACACCTTTGAACACCAGAGTACTCTCCCCTATTTTCGGTCAAAAGCGTCCGAATTCCTCTGGGGTAACATGATGAGTGCGTGCTGAATATATAGAAGGGGTGAAACTGGGAGAACAAGGCACTGGGAGTACACGCCCTACGCGCTACCTTTGCTCATAGGGGCAGCCGGTTCCACCCTGTTCGCCGTCTTCGCCTGGGGCCGGCGATGCTCGTTCTCATACTCCGGGTACACGGGCCAGGAAAAGTTCCTGACACGGCGCAATCTCATTCTTTTGTCGATCGTACCGTTTATCGCAGTACTGCTGGCCTGGATCAACGAACATCACGGGTTAATGTGGGCGGGGATCAGATTAACTGTCCAGAAATCGGTTCACAGATTGGAGTTGGACTATGGCGTATACTTCTGGTTCTATGCTGCGTACTTATACCTGGTGCTGGTGGTTATTACGTCCCTGCTGTTGCGGACTCTTTTCCTTTCGTCAGGGCTACAGCGTCACCAAAGTGTGATCATGCTGTCCGCTATGGTGTTCCCCTGGTTTGGGAATATTCTCTATTCTTAGGGGTGGATCCCGTCTCCCCGCCTTGACTTTACGCCCTTCGGCTACAGTTTAGCCGGCCTTGTGATGGGATGGGGTCTCTTCCGCTACCGTTTGCTCGACATCATTCCGGTGGCGCGTGATAAAGTCGTTGAGAGCATGAGTGAAGGGGTGATCGTCCTGGACACGCACGACCGGATAGCGGACCTCAACACCGCGGCACAACACTTCATGGGCCAAGCCCCGCAAGAGGCGATCTATGCCGGCGACAAGGTGGCGGGCAGATGGATGTTTACAGGCACCAACACGGGTCCCGGCGAATTCCCATCAACGGGAAAAGAAGGGACGGTATCGGGCATCAGCATCTTCCACTTCTGCAATGGTATGATCGTCAGCGAGTAGGTGGAGTCGAACAACCTGGGCTTGATGCAGCAATTTGGTTTCACGCTCACTCCCCCGGCGCCCGAAAGCTGAAGAGAGCAGAGAGACCTTCTTCTGTTCGCACGGGGTAGCAACATTTGACTGTTATCCCGTGCTTTTCGTGGCACAAACTCAATGATATTTGCCCGATCCAGTGGACACAACTCTTTGCTACTGGAGAATATGTTTGACAGATGCTCCTACATTGAGTACATTGATTCTTCAGGGTTAGGAACGCTTCATGGAAATCTTCTTATGCTTTAATTTAAACTGATGAGTTGTACATATAGACGCACATGTTCTGGGTCACTATTTCCCATATTATTAGCTGTGGCCCTTTACAATCCTCTTGGAGCCTACTCACTTCAACAAGCAGAGGAAATAGAGTTAATCAATGTGGCCGTAATCGACCTGGAAGGAAAAGGAATATCCCAGTTAGAGGCGTCGACGTTGACCGACAGGTTAAGAACTTCCTTGGTTCAGACAGGAAAAGTGAACGTCTTGGAACGCGGCATGATGGAAGATATTCTTCAAGAAACAGGGTTTCAACAGACGGGTTGCGTAAGTACAGAGTGTGCTATAGAAGTCGGTAAAGTTTTAGGTGTCAGACAGATTATTAGTGGAGGCATCGGTAAGCTTGGTAGCACATATACAGTAGATGTCCGCATTATTGATGTCGAGACGAGTAAAATCTTGAAAGTCACTCCAAGAGATTACACAGGCAACATCGATGGTTTGCTAAGCGTCATTCGGGAAATAGCATTTGACCTTGTTTCAGCCGAACCATCAGCCGCCAGGCCAGTTGCAGTTCCAGAACCTGTTGGTATTTTCGGAGTTGTGGAAGCTGTTTCAACGCCCACTGAAGCAACAGTCTACATTGATGGTATCAAGCTAGGCCTTACCCCGTTCAAATTGGGTGAACTAAAGGCGGGTGAACACACCATAAAAATGGCTAAGTCGGGACATATTGATTATGAAGATACCTTTTCCCTTGCGGGAGGGGAAACAAAGAAACTAGAAGCAATCCTGGTGCGGTTAAATGTACTAAACCTCAGTTCAACCCCAAGCGGGGCTACTTTCTACCTCAATGACGAGTTGAAAGGTGTCACTCCACTAAGGCTCGAACTGAAAACCGGTTCTTACCGGCTCAAGCTGAAGAAAGAAGGCTATGCGGATTTGGAAGAAGAAGTGACGATAGATAAGAATGTTTCAAAGAATATGCCCATGGCGAAAGCGGAAAAGGGTGAGGAAGTGGTTGAAAAGAAGCGCAGTAATAAACTCCTGTGGATAAGTCTGGGAGCTGTAGCTGCCGGAGGAGCGGCTTATTACTTCCTGTTACAACCTCCAGAAGAGGATTCGAAAAACGCAACCGTCACTGTCAACATATCCATTGAACCGTAGCTGATTAAATGACCATGCCTTCAAGACACATACTCGCGTTCCTCACTTCACTGTTATTGCTGGTTTCGTGTTCAGAGGATAATCCCCTGGCCATTAGCGATAGACAAAGCGCTGTCACCGTTGCCATTCTGTTAGAAGACGGTGACGGTGAGCATAGAGGTGACAGCAGTCTGGGCAAGATTTCCGTCATTTCCAGAGTTGTGGTAACCGTTTCGGCTGCCGATATGGAAACGATTGAGGAGGATCTCACTCTCAGTTCTGGCGGAGAAACCGCCAGCGGTTCGTTTGAGGTTCCAAAAGGAAAATCGCGAACGTTTACCGTCGAAGCTGTGGATGCCAACGGCATTACCCAGTACAGCGGCTCCACAACTCAGGATATCCTGAATGATGGGGAAACGGTATCAATAACAACAGAGGGACATTATCCTTCACCCGTATCCCTGACAGTAGGAACAGTGTTTGTCAATTCAGTGAAACTGACATGGACCCGAAGCGCTGATGTAGACTTCCAGGAGTATGAGATTTATCGATCTACCACATCCACAGTGGATCTGAATTCTACCCTGATTGCGACAATCAACAGCAAGTTGATAACCTCATATGTGGATGAAACCCTGGATCTGAACACCTCGTATTCTTATCGGATCATTGTTTGGGATACCGAAGAACTGGGTTACTGGGGCTCTGTCGTAACAACACCAGCCGAGCTGGGATACGATGACGGTGTTTTTGAGCAGGGACTGATTGCTACAGAACAGGACGAAGGACTCCTGGTCTTGTTTACGGCCCCGTCCTACCCCGCTTCTCTGGTGGCGGTGGAAATGGCAGTGTGGGGAACCCAGGACTTCGAGATCTACGTTTGGGACTGGGAAACGGGGGATATTCTGGACAACAGAGCCGCCGAGGGAGTAGACGCCAACGACTACGAGTGGGCGTACTATGATAGGACGGTTCTTGATCTTGATTTCAGCGGAGATTTCTACGTGGGACTAGTCTATACAGGCGACCAGCAGAACGATGGAACCTGGTGGCCCGCCATTGCGTTGGACGAGACTGCTTCCGCCCGCAGATCCTACGACCTGTTATCCACCTCTTTCGACCTGCTGGATGATGTTGGATTTCCTGGGAATCTTGCTATCCGGGCAGTGGTGGAGGTTAACGGTGGAATACTCAAGCTGGCTCCCGCCGGCCTACCAACCGGAGGGATCTCACCCAAAAGTCCGGGCAGTCACGACCGCATACCTTCCGATTCGCGGGCAACCTTGAGGGTTGTCACACCACGTCGCTGACTCCGGACGAAGGTTTCCCTTTTGGCATTGTTGTCGTAAGGATTCTCATATATATTCCGTACGCTTTCTTGATTTGAACCAGGTTGAAAGCCGCAGCATTTCCCCTGGGATTATGCATTAAGCAGTCCTGTGGGCTGAGGCATTGTGATTCGCCTGGTTTGCGGGAAAAGGGGGGAATGCCGGGGATATGAAACTGACCTGAATAATTCATCGAAGACCGCCTGTGGCGGGGTTAACCCCGCCTGTCTGACCGCCAGGCAGGCAGTCCCGAAAGTCTTCGGGACATGCGGCCCGTCGAAGATCCCGCAGAATGCGTGGAAGGGTGATTAATTCACGAGTACTCATGAATTAATCAGGCTGACAAACTAAGGGGGGAAAAACCATGGAAATCCTTCAGGTGCTTTCTCGCTGGATACATATCGTGTCCGGTATTATGTGGATAGGATTGCTCTATTACTACAATTTTGTCCATATGGGTTTTGCTCCGACCATGGATCCTGAGACAGCAAAGAAGGTCGTTCCGGAATTGGTACCGAGAAGTCTCTACTGGTTCAGGTGGGGAGCACTCTGGACATGGGTGTCAGGCGTCCTCCTTCTTTTGATCGTCTTCTATCATGGCGGACTCATGTTTGACCAGGAACACAGTTGGTCAATGGGGAGTATTGTCATGATTGCGGTGAGCTTCCTGGGAGTCTTCGTTTATGATTCGCTCTTCAGGATCGTAAAAAGTGTTCGGGCTGCCTCCGTGATCGGTTTCATTCTCATATTGGCTGCTATTTTTGCCTTCATCAATGTTGGCAATTTTGAATATCGAGCCTACGTTATTCACACCGGAGTACTGTTCGGCACCATAATGGCTTTCAATGTGTGGTTCCGGATCTGGCCCTCTCAGCAAAAGGTAGTCTCGGCGATCAAAGAGGGCAAAGCCCCAGATCAAACTCTGCTTGCTCATGTCGGTATGCGGTCGAGACACAACACTTACCTGTCAATACCTCTGATATGGCTCATGATCAATTCTCATCACGCTGGCACACCCCCACAAGAGCACTGGTTGTACCTTCCCATCTTTATTCTTGCAGGGTGGGTCGCCGTCTATCTGCTCTATCAGAAAGTTCCCAGGGTAAAGGGATTCTAGCTCTCAGCCTGAGATTAAGGGGAGAAGCGCAGGTTTCGTCTTTCAAACGGAAACCTGATGCGATTGTGTTGCGTTTTACATGAGTTAGGCTGATATTTCCTCTAACAAGTCCAGCGTTTCTCTTGGAATAAACACCCGGAGTTCAATGCCCTCCGGCGCAAGATTAGATGCTTAGTTCAACGACCATGATCGGCCAAATCATCTCCCATTGCGAAATCATTGAAAAGCCGGGTGAAAGCGGGGGGTGTTGTCCATGATTGGCCAGATTATATCTCATTATCGTATCCTCGAGAAGCTGGGTGAAGGCGGGATGGGCGTAGTGTATAAGGCTGAAGACACGAAGCTCAAGCGGACGGTTGCGCTTAAGTTCTTGCCTCACCATCTCCTTTCCAGCGAAAAAGACAAGACCCGATTCCTGCATGAGGCTCAGGCTGCTTCCGCCCTCAATCATCCCAATATCATGACCGTTTATGAAATTGATGAGGAAGATGAACAAGTCTTCATTGCCATGGAATTCATTAAGGGGGAAACCCTGAAGGACAAGCTTGAAGAAGGTCCTTTTAAGACCAAAGAGCTCCTGAAAATCGCGATTGGAGTGGCTGATGGACTCGATGGGGCCCACCAGCAGGAGATTTTCCACAGGGACATTAAGTCCGAGAATATCATGATTTCAAAGACAGGAGTTGGTAAGATCATGGATTTCGGTATTGCCAGGCGTAAACAGCTATCGGGCGATACGAAGGAAGGTCTGACTCCGGGAACGCTGGCCTATATGTCCCCTGAGCAAACTGAAGGGGTAGACGTTGACTACCGCAGCGACCTTTTTTCCTTCGGTGTGGTCATGTACGAAATGGCCACTGGACAGCTGCCGTTCAAAGGGGACCACGACGCGGCCATTCTGTATTCAATCGTGAATGAATCTCCCCTTCCCGTCGCTGCCATGAATCCAAATATTCCCCAGGAGCTCGAGCGGATCATCCACAAGGCCTTGCAGAAGGATCCTGAAGATCGTTACCAGCATGCCGATGATCTTTCTGCTGATCTGAGGACATTAAAGAAAGATCTGGAATCGGGACGGACGAGTGTCACCACAGCTCACGCTCCAATTCCAAAGGTACCCGAAAGAAGGCCGGTGCGGCTCAAGTTTGCCTATATCTTTGCCGGCGTTCTTGCGACCGCCCTCGTGACGATTGGCCTTCTAAAAGTGCTGGAGAGAGGAGCCGATTCGGCTGCCGGCCCTCAAGTGAATTCCCTCGCAGTACTCTACTTCGAAAATCTGAATAACCGCGAGGATACTGAACGAATGGGACAGATCTTGCAGGAGCTTCTCATCGCCGATCTGTCTGAAGCCACATCTCTCAAGGTGTTCAGCAGCCAGCGACTGTTCGACATCCAAAAACAGTTGGGCTCCAGGGATCGGACAAAGATGCCGGAGCTAGCTTCGGACATTGCCAGAAAGGCTGGGGCGGAGACGATGCTCACGGGAAATCTCATTCAGGCTAACAACAAAATGATTCTGACATCTCAGCTCGTTGATGCGGCAGAAGGGACTGTGGTAGGATCTCAGAGGGTTGAAGGAAACGATATATTTGCCATGGTGGATGACCTGTCGGTTCAGATCCAACAGGATTTGGATGTGCCCGTAACTTCAGAGGATCTGCTGAACGTCGCTGTGAAGGAGAAAACCACCTCGGAAGTAGGCGCGTTCCAATACTATCTTTCAGGCGTGGATTTATTCAACGACTCGAAATTCGACAGCGCCATCATCCAATTCCAGAGGGCCGTCGCCATAGACTCAACCTTTAATCAGGCTTACTATAAGATGGCTATGGCCCAATGGTGGTCCCGGTCAATGTCGAGTGAACCGGCTTTGGAACAAGCAGTGGAGTCGCTTTCTCATATTCTCTCTGGGAGTTGGTACACCTCAACCAAGGAAAAACTCATAGTGGAAGGGGCCCTGGCCCTGTTCCGTGAGGATTGGGATAACGCGCAGGGTGTTTACGAACAATTGGTGAGCTTTATCCCGGACGAAAAGGAGGCCTGGTACGGACTGGGAGAGGCATTTTTCCACGGTGTTCAAGACTATATCAAATCCCTCGATGCTTTTGAAAAGGTCCTGGTGCTAGACCCAGAGTTCACCTTGGCCTATCGCCACATATTCGATATCTATTCTGGAGAAAAGTTATTTAACCGTGGTCTGATCACGGCGCAACAGTTCTTGACGCATCACCCTTATGAGTCGTGGGCGCATTACTACCTTGGCGTCATGCTTCAGGGAAAGAAGGAAAACAGGATGGCGATGGATGCCTTTGAAAATGCCGTCCAACTGGACCCCCAATTTACGCTTGCTCATCAGAAGATTCTTGAAATCTACATTTCAGAGAAGCGGTTTGATGAGGGTATCAGGACAGCTAGAGGGCTAATTACTTTGTACCCTGAAAAATCGTGGCCATACGGTTTTCTGGGAGATATGCAGCGGGCGACGGGGAAGTTCAAGCTGGCTTCGGAATCCTATCAAAAAGGATCCCTGATGGACCCCAAGGCCTTTAACATCATTCATGATCTCGGCTACACTTACCAGCTAATGGGGAGATACGACGAAGCTGTTCAGAAGTACTCAGAGCTGTTGAACAGTGAAGTACCCACTAACTGGCGACATAGTTCTATGGGGATGGTGATTTCCGTGTTCAGTGAAAAGGGGGAGTATCGCACCGCTATTAAGATGGCCGAGAAACAATTGATCGTCTCAGAATGGATGGACAAGAGCGGTACCGCCAACGCCTACATCAATTTGGCAGTTGCTTCACTCATTCTTGGTGACACAACAGCCGTGTTGGCGAGGTTGGACAGCGCATCTCTCTTGGACCCGAATGCCAATCTTGTCCTTGCTGCCCACTGGATAGAGGGAATGCTGCGCGCCCGGTGGGGGCAGGAACAAGAACTTACCTCGATCATCGAAACCGTCAGGAACATGGTGGAGCAAGAATTAGTCGGTTATAGTTGGAAACCCGTCTACAATGCTCTTCTTTATGAACGTTTCATAATGCGAGAAGAGGTGGACAGTGCCCTCAGTGAGTATGACAACCTGAAAGCCTATGAGATTTTCAAGGACCGCTACCTCTACCAACAGTCCTTGCTCCATCTGAAGAAGGGTAACTATGAACGGGCCCTGGAAACCAGCCGGAAGATGCAAAGCCCCTCGATTTCCCAGAGTGCCCGTTCCTACAATTATCCCAGAGCTTTCTACGTCAGAGGCCTCATTTATGAAAAAATGGGGGAGCCGATTCGGGCCAGAGAGAACTATGAGAAGTTGCTTGGCCTGTGGAAAAATGCTGACGAAGAGATAGTGGAACGGCAGGATGCCATAGAGCGTTTGTCCCGGTTGACAAGGCTCCCCAGCTGATATTCCCGGCCTATTCAGGTTAACTGTCGGTGAGCAGTGGCAGAGTGTTCTTCACAAGCATTGCCCAAAAGTCAGGTTCATCATGAAAACTCTGTTTATTCAATTGTTCCGTCAGCTCCGGGTTGTCCAGATATAGACCGGCAATACTCGCTTTGTAACGAATTTGAGGTGACGTGCCTGCAGTTGACAGCGCCGTCACGGCCTCATTTAATCTACTGAAGCTTCTCTCCGGCGCCACGCTCTGTAACATCACGACACAGTAAAGCGCTGATTCAATGACCCCGAGATTCTCATTGTTGAGACTGATGACATAAGCCTCTTCTATTTGATCGAAATCAAGCTTGCTGACGTTCAAATCGTTCGGTGAAGCTGCAACCGCAACGATGAAAAGCGTCAGAATTGCTAGCGGTATCTGTTTCATTCTTTTGGCTTTCCCCATTTTTGATTTGTCATTTCTCTTTGTTTGACTCATTTATGGGCAAAAGGTTGTCAAAAAAATGAATCTGTACAATCGTTGGGAGGCTCACCGCCAGGTACAATACTGCAATTCGTTCTGTTGAGAATTGTTTTTGATCCGAAAGTGACCCGCCTGATGGATTTTTTTCTCAGGGAAGAACGCTTCTTTCTCCAGGTAGAAACAATAGCCGCAATCCAGGTTACAATCAGGATCAGATAGTTTTGATGAGAATACTCTGCAAGGGTAGATAGGAAGCGCGCATGATGACCTTCGCAATTCCTCTCAGTTCAGATCAACGTGATGTTTCGTGAGCATCCACTTCTGGCTTAGCCTTTCCTAACCGCGTTGAAACTTGAGACAGCATTATGACTCGATTCTGAACGAATAGTCATAATCAGAGGGGCGCTCCTCAGGAAAGGTGATCTCCAGAGGGCTCGAGAGGTATTCCAAAACCGGATCTGAAGAAGCAATCTTCCAGAAGCGAATCCTGGAGATCGAAGTCCTGCAGAGCGGGACGTGGTTCTATCCTGCCTCCACACCCGACGAAGTCTGCGCAAGTGATGGAATATCGATCAAGGAATGTCGTGCTCAGAACTGTGTAGCGCTTGACAATTCACTGTTCTGAGTTGCTTGCCCGTGGCGGGCAGGCCTGTCCGGTGTTCCTTTTTCAATTCTCAATCATCTCGTCGAAAACCTGTAAACCGTTGTCTTCCTGTATTCCTCTCCAGGTCTGAGCACCGTATTTGGGAATCCTTCTTGATTAGGTGAATTCGGAAAACGATGACATTCCAGTGCCATACCCGTCCGATGATTGTATGCGATCCCACTCTTGCCGACATCGCTGCCATCCAGGAAGTTTCCTGAATAAAACTGCAGACCCGGTTCTGTACTGCTGATCTGCAGCAGGCGACCACTCACAGGTTCGTAGATCTCGGCTACGGGACCGAATTCATTTCCAGCACTCTTGTTAATTACCCAGCAGTGATCATAGCCCAATCCAAAACGAATGTCTTCTGTGTCTTTATCGATCCTGGCACCGATGGCCGTGGGCGTTCTGAAATCCAGTGGACTCCCGGTGAGATCCCTGAGTTCACCCACCGGAATCAAACTCCTATCCACCGGGACGAAACGGTCAGCATGGATCATCATTTCATGTCCGAGTATGTCTTTACCTGGATCACCGGTGAGATTGAAATAGGAATGGTGGGTTAGGTTTAGAACGGTAGGCTTGTCAGTAGTGGCCAGGTACTCCAGTCTTAACCCACCCTCGTCTTGTAGAGTGTAGGTGTGGGTGACAGTCAACGTTCCTGGATAGCCTTCCTCGCCATCCTTACTGACATAGGTCAGCTTGAGGGCTGGACCTTCAGCTGTCTCCAGCGGTTCAGCATCCCAGAGCACTTTATCAAATCCAACCAGACCACCGTGAAGATGATTGTCGCCGTCATTCCGTGCCAGCTGATACTCAATTCCGTCCAGGGTGAATTTTGCGGCGCCGATACGATTTCCATAACGACCTACGATGGCACCGAAGTAAGGACCATTCTGGAGATAACCATCCAGCTCATCATAGCCCAGCACCACATCCCCAAGATCCCCGTTGCGATCCGGTACCCTCAGGGACAGGACGATACATCCATAGTTGATAATCCTGGCCTCCATCCCCTGAGAATTGGTCAGTGTATAGACATAAACAGGTCTACCATCGGGAAGATTTTCAAATAATTCCTTCTGCATGGTGTGATCCCCTTTCTGACTAAAACAGCTACTGACAAGAGCCATCACTAGTAAACAAACCATCGTGCTTCTGGATGTTCTCAAATTCATCATCCGTAGGTCCTCCAGTTGAGTTTTATTAACATTTAACCTGTGGATTCAGTCTTAATTTTGGATCCGCCCCCCCACAGTTTCTAATGACTAGGGGTATTTTCACGACGGGATCATCAGCTCCAGCTCTGGAGGACTCATCCAGGGTTTTGTGAGCTGTATCCCTTATCCCTACACTGATCCAATTATTCAGTCAATCGCGCGACGATGTCCGGGCGCTGATCCCATAAGTCGTTCTTCTCCCCGGGATCTTCCGCAAGGTTGTTAAGCTGACCGGGAGCGCCGGGCGTGGGGCCGTCGTCATAACCGGCCTCCTTGCTTCCTTCAATGAGTTTCCAGTCTCCCTGCCGGATGGCAAAGACGCCGCCGCCGGAGTGATGGATAATGTAGTCACGAATGGGTTGTTCTATCACTTCCCCTGGATTCAAGCAGTAAGTGCCTGTCTGTTCGGCAGACAGGCAACACGTGATGTTGCTCCGAAAAATACTTGCTGGGGTGTTTTGAAGCCAAGGCATTTTCTCGGACGGTTATTTAACCGGTTCATGGCCAGGTTAATTTCTTCTTCAGTGATGGATATGAAGTCTCTCTTGTTTGGGAAGTACTGTCGAATAAGGCCATTGGTTTGTTCATTCAATCCTCGTTCATAAACAGCATATGGATGAGCAAAGAAGAATCCCGAAGTTTCGGGACTCTTTTGCAAGCAGCTCGTGTTCGGCGAACTCTTTTCCGTTGTCCGAAGTCAGGGTATGAACCTGATCCTTAGGCGGATCCAGCAATTTCGTGACTGCGCTGGCGACCTCTCCCTTTGTTCTCCTTTCCACTTTGTAGATAAGAGACAAACGGGATTTACGTTCAGCGAGGGATACAATCGCCTGTTTATGACGTTTGCCAATCATGGTATCCACTTCCCAGTCTCCCAGTCTACTACGGGCATCTACAATCGAAGGCCGCTCATCAATACTGACCCTGTTCTTGATCTGCCCTCGACGATCGTTGGTCCCGAAGCTTCGGGATCTTTTTTTCCTTTCCCCGATAGATCGGGGTAAATGAAGGTACAGATCACCACCGTCTTGTTTATCATGGAGGATATATTAGGTAAATCCATCCCCGCCCTTGCGGGACAGAATAGTCCATCTCTTTTTTCATCCACCCATCCGCCAGCTGGCGGACTCCGGGCTCCCTGCCTGACCGGCAGGCAGGCAGTCTTTACCAATGAGCGTATCAATGAAAACCCAGGTGGCTCCATTCCCGTAGGGACTCCCTCTGCGAGCAATGCGCGGCTTGGATTTACACTGGCGGCGGGACAAAGCTAATCGATGGGCCTGTTGATACCGATAACACCGGCCACCACCCCGATTTAATCGGGGCAGTTCCCGGCTGATGGTGGACTTCCGCAGGATCTTGAGATATGAACCCCGATTTCTGCTGCAATTTGCGATTGATTATGGCCTGTTTTAAGCAAGGTATATCCACAGGATCCTTCGGATATTCCGTATCTTTGCTCCCGGGCGAGCTGGTAGTAGTGCTTCATAAGTGCTCCTCATTTTGCCATGATTAAGAAGCACGAAGCCTATCCGCCAACTGGCGGACCCTTCTATCAAAGCAGTTGAGTTGCCTGTCTACCTGACAGGCAGGCACTTACGAGTTGAATTCACGTCTACATCCTGCTTCGGTAGGTTGCAGAAGGTAGATGTCAATTAAGCAAAACTGTATCAAGTGATCACTATGCGACAAGCAGTTATGATAGAACCTGGAAAGATCGAGTTGCGGGAAGTCCCCAAACCCAGCGCGGGACCGGGCGAGGTTTTGCTACACATCAAGCACATCGGGATATGTGGTTCCGATATCCACGTATTTCACGGCCTTCATCCCTTCACGTCTTATCCGGTAGTACAGGGTCACGAATTCGCCGCTGTCGTGGAGGATGTGGGGAAAGGCGTTGAAGGTGTTTCTCCCGGGATGAAAGCCACCGCCCGGCCCCAGGTGGTTTGTGGCCAATGCGCACCCTGCCGCCGCGGAGATTACCACATCTGTGACGTGCTCAAGGTAGAGGGATTCCAGGCTCCCGGCGTTGCCCAGGACTATTTCGCCACCACATCAGACAAGCTCGTCCCGCTCCCCGATTCAATGACTCTTGAGCAGGGTGCACTGGTAGAACCCACCTCCGTGGCGGTTCATTCCACTGGCCGTGCCGGTCATCTGACAGGAAAGAACGCGGTCGTATTCGGTGCCGGTCCCATCGGTAATCTGATCGCTCAGGTTGCCCGAAGCCGTGGCGCCCGGAAGATACTCATTCGCGACCTGAGTGACTACCGGCTCGATATCGCCAAGCGATGCGGTCTTGAGCATACCTCCAACGCGGGAACCGAGTCCATGATGGACACAAAGAAACGGGTCTTTGGAGATGAAGGGTACAGTGTCGCTTTCGAGGCGGTAGGTGTGGAAGCCACCATGGCCGATGCAGTGGATACCATTGAGAAAGGCGGAACGATCATTGTGGTCGGTGTTTTCGGGGAAAAGCCGCGCATCGATATGGCGATTGTTGGTGATCGAGAACTTAAGCTGATCGGCTCGCTGATGTACAAGCATGAGGACTATCTGCAGGCGGTACAACTGATCGCAAGCGGAGATGTTGTTACCCAACCACTGGTAACGAAACGTTTTCCTTTCGAACAATATCCCAATGCCTATCAGTTCATCGATGAGCAAGGTGATAAGAGCCTGAAGGTGATGATCGATCTGTAGTGGGCCAGACCCACTTTTTCAAAACCGAAGACGGATATGAATCGGCCTGAATACGTCCTGGTCGGGTTAGGTGAACTACTGTGGGACATGTTGCCCGGTGCCAAGAAGCTGGGTGGGGCTCCAGCGAATTTTGCGTACCATGCGCAAGCCTTACGTGGAAAGGGCGTTGTGGTCAGTTGCGTGGGTGGTGATGATCTTGGTCGTGAGATCTTACGACAGCTTGGTGATCTTGGGCTGGATCAGAAGTATGTTGAGGTGGATGGGGGCCATCCTACGGGAACGGTTACAGTAGAGCTGGATGCGGATGGAGACCCCAATTACACCATCCACGAGGATGTAGCATGGGACTATATACCGTTTACTTCTGGTTCGCTGGGCCTGGCAGGCAGAGCGGACGCTGTTTGCTTTGGATCGTTATGCCAGCGATCAGAAGTCTCACGGACAACAGTTCGTCAGTTTCTCAAGGCAACGCCCCGCGGCTGTCTTCGTATATTCGACATAAATCTGCGGCAGTCATTCTTCAATCAGGAAACTGTTCAGACGATGCTGGAACTTTCGAATGTTTTGAAACTCAACGAGGAGGAGTTGATGGTGGTGGCGAACATGTTGGGGGTAAATGGTTCGGAGACCAATGTCCTTAACCAATTGGTTGAACGATACGCTCTGCGGTTGATTGCCCTGACCAGGGCCGCAAACGGCAGTCGGTTGTTTGGGCCGGGACTGGAATCGAACCACCCGGGTTTCCCTGCGGAGATTGCTGATACGGTGGGAGCGGGAGATTCTTTTGCCGCCATGCTTGCCCTGGGGCTGTTGGGGGACATATCGCTGGATAGAGTTAATGAACATGCCAATCGTGTGGCCAGTTTTGTCTGTACACAAAGTGGTGCTACGCCACCCCTGACCAATTCATTGAAGGATTACCTTAGGGGTGGTGGAGTACCAGGTGCCGGGGAATGCCCTGGCCGCTAAGCTCGAAACCGTCCAGCAGCCACGTTCGAATAATTACGGATATGAGAGAAAACGGACTGGCCTCGCCGAAAACCATGATGACGGAGTTGATGAATGCGAAATCTGATCAGGCTTGAGGAATTGTTCCTTCTCTTGCTCTCAGTCGGGGACCGATACTGTCAAGCGCGGAGATCTTTGATCCTGCGACGGGTGACATTACCCTGACTGGGAATATGACCATTGTTCGACATAAACATGCCGCGGCGGCGATGCGTGATGGCAAGGTTCTGGTCGTGGGGGGATCTGACGGCCGCGGTATCCGTGGAAGATACGCCAGTGCGGAAGTGTTCGATCCAAGTACCAGTACATTCTCATATGTCGCGGACATGCATGTGAGGCGTTTCAAACTACGAGGCACAGCGGTGGTTCTGGGATCAGGTGAGGTTTTAGTCGCTGGAGGAGCTGATCACATCGAGGTTTATGACCCTGAAACAAAAACCTTCCGGATTGCCGGAGATAGTTTGGGTACAGCCCTGATGTTTGCCACGGCTACGAGTCTATCTAATGGTGATGTTTTCATTGCCGGAGGCTACGATGAACGGATTCGGCCCATGGCGAATGCGTGGGTGTATCACCCATAGTGGAGCGTTTTTCCCGAAACGTCACATGACCCCATAATGAACCGGATCCGCCTGGCGGGCCGGGTAACCCTCCAGGAATTCTGCTATGACGGTTGCACTCGAGTGGGGTAACGTCCTATCGTTCTTTTCGAGGACCATACCCCAACTGCTACGTAGGCTACATCGGGGCGTTTCCTTAACTTTGTACGTTTCAAATGACTATCCACTCTTTGATGGGAAGGAGGTTGGCATTCCGTGATTACAAAAGATATTTCCAACTTTTATCATTTTTACCCAAGTAATGTTACTCTTGTAGGTGCTCGGAGGGGGAGCAAAGTCAATTTCATGGCGGCGGCGTGGAATACTGGTTTGAGCTTTCATCCTCCCCTGTTTGGCGTTTCAATATCTCAGAAAAGATTTACTCATGACATGATTGTCGATTCCCAGGAGTTTACATGCAATTTTTTGCCCATCGAAGAGCTGGATATCATCCACGGTACGGGCAGGACTTCTGGACGGGATTATGATAAAGTAGAGTCGTTTTCCATTCCTCTTGAAGACCCGGAGGTGATTTCATGTCCAACCATTAGATCAGCCCACGCTGCGTACGAGTGTAGATTGGCTCATCATTATCCGATTGGTGACCACAATCTTTTTGTCGGTGAAGTTGTTGCGGTCCATTATCACAAGGATGTGATCACGGAGAAGAAACTTCTAAACCCAGAAAAGATAGATTTTACAATGTATTTGGGGAGCAATACTTACATTTCAACAGACTCTGACACCGTTGCACTCATGCCTGCTGAGATTGAGATTCCTTTGACGAGAGGATTGAGGTCACATCCTAAATACTAAGTATCTCCCATTCAATGCCCTCTGCCTAGCCTGGTAGCCTGTTATCCCTTACCACCCCCTCATTCGTAAAGGTATCGTCACGTCGGCTGCCTCTCGATAACTACGGTTAGTGGATACTGGATGCTGGATACTGGTTACTTGATCCCCCGACATGCCGTCGGGATTTCGCCCCGAGAGGACGTCGGGATTTCGCTTCGCTCAACTTCGCTCAACTTGATACTTCATCCTTGATACTTGCCTGTCCCGTAGCGTCAGCGTACGGGGATCCTTGACACTTGCTCCTTGATCCTTGATATTGGTTTGCTGACTGTCGGAGCCCGACAGGTGAGAAGAAATAGCCAATACTTAACTTTCAAAACGTGACCCCGTTCCCTACTGACAAAGCTTCCAACCTTAGCTACGCTCCATGGCTTCTTTGACCCGCTCACGGGTCATGGGAAGCTGGATCAACCGTGCCCCGGTCGCATCGAAGATTGCGTTGGCAATAACAGCACCCATGCAAATGATGGTAGGTTCTCCGCCTCCCTGGGGAGGAGAATCTGGTGCATCTATCAGCACAGTCTCAATCTCAGGCACCCATGAAAATCGTGGGATTTCATAGGAATCGAAATTGAGGTCAGAGATTTTCCCGCCTTTGAAATGAATCTCTTCGGTCAGAGCGTACCCTAATCCCATGATGATACATCCCTCCATCTGCAGCTTTGCTCCCTGTGGATTAATCACAAGACCCATATCCTGGGCGCATACAACCCGCTTGACCTGAACATGGCCTTCCTTCCTATCGACCTCGACTTCAGCCATATGCGCAACATAGGTCCCCGAATCGATACCGCAGGCTAAACCGTAACCTCGACCGCTTGGTGCCTCCGATGGACCCCAATGGAACTTCTGGGCTGCTGTTTTGAGAACTCTCCTCATTTTTTCATCGTTCAGGTTCTTCAGGCGGAACTCGAGCGGATCTACGCCTGCCTTCGACGCCATGATATCGATATGCGATTCCCTGGCAAACGTATTTGTGTTGTTAGCGGGTGCACGCCAGGGCCCTGTGTTGAAGGGGTGAGAGCCTGGAGTTCCCCGCCATCCCGATCCATGAACTGTCGTTCGGTGATGAGGGATATCGTAGAATTGAGGAGAACCCCTTTCCCCTGCATAGTAAACTCTATAATCCCACAGCGAAATCCTGCCGGAATTCGTGATTCCCGATGTTATTTTGACCACCGCCGCTGGCCGGAATGTATCATAAAAGAACTCCTCTTCCCGGCTCCAGGCAACTTGGACAGGCTTTCCTGTTAGTCTGGCCAACCGGGCCGCTTCCACAACCTGCTGATTCCGGCTCTTTCCTCCGAATCCCCCTCCGACAAAGGGGGTAATGACCCGGACATTTTCAGAAGGGAGACCGAGTGTCTGGGCAATCTCTTCCCTGGCTCTGAAGGGTGTCTGAGTGGATGCCCATGCTGTAACTTTCTCGTCTTCGATCTTCGCAACAGCAGTATGAGGCTCGATGGGAGCATGAGCAACATAGCTGTTCAGATATTTCCTTTCGAATGTCAAATCAGAGAGTTGCCTCCCCTCCATGAGGTTTCCCCCTCGCGCCACGATTTCCCCTTTCGGTGCAACCTTCATCAGGTGGGTGAAAATCGTCTGGTCGTCCACATCCACTTCCGGAGAATCAAATTGAGCTTTTACTCTATTTATGGCCTTTTCAGCTACATCCGGATACGGATGAAGAATAGCGACAAAATCGCCGTCCCGGACGATTTGAACATCTTTCATCTTTCTTGCTGCAGAAGTATCCACACTTGCCAGTTTTGCTCCGTGTGCAGGGGGTCTTACGATTCTGGCATACAGCATTCCGGGAAGCCGGATGTCTCCCGCAAACTCAGCTTCACCCGTAACCTTCACCAGGGCATCCCTTCGTAAAACGGGCCTGTTGACCACGGCAAATTCTGAATAATCCTTCACGGGGGGCGTTTCCCCGATGTGCCTTTTAATCTTTCCCCCCTCGGCAAGTTGAGCGTACGTCACTTGATTCTTGCTGTTGTTCTTATCGGAGATTACCCCGGCCTCCACTTTCAACCGGCCGATGGGCAGTTTCAGGTGTTCAGCAGCTAACCCTATGAGGACAGCTTTCGCCTCTGCCGCTGCTGCCCTGAGAGGAGGTCCAAAAAAGCGGGTGCTCATGGAACCGAATGTTCCCATGTCCCAGGGACAGAGATCTGTATCCCCCATGATCATATCCACGGCCTCCAGCGACACATCCAGTTCATCGGCCAGCATTTGAGCCAGGGAAGTTACCACTCCCTGACCCATCTCAATCTTCCCCGTAAAACAGGTGACACTCCCATCTTCTCCGATTCGTAAGAAAGCGTTGAAATCATCAGGCAACCTACTTCCACGACGTCTCTGTCCCTGGAAGGCAATAGATGGACCGATTGAGAGAGTGACGACTATGCCGCTACCCAGAAGCTTGAGGAACTCTCGCCGGTCAAAGGGCAAATGGGTTCTGCTATCGTTAAAATCTACATCCAGGTATTCATTTCCGTTCACGTTTACTTCACTCCTTCCATTTCCCGGGACGCGGTCTGGATAGCTTCGACTATCCTGACATAGGAACCACATCGACATAAGTTCTTGTCCATACTCTGAATGATTTCCCCTCGGGTGGGTTGACGGTTTTTGTGCAAAAGACCATAAGCATGGAGGATCATTCCTGGAGTGCAGAATCCGCATTGGAGGGCATCATGTTTGATAAATGCTGTCTGTAATGGGTGCAAATTCCCGCTTCTGGCCAATCCTTCGATCGTGGTGACATTTTTCCCATTGACGTAGCTGATGGGAAACATACATGATCGGACAGGTGTATTATTCACAAGAATGGTACAGGCTCCGCAGTGGCCTTCTCCGCACCCCAATTTGGCTCCGGTGAGACCCAGGTCTGAGCGTAAAACCGACAGAACCATTCGCTCCCTGTCCAATGTCAATTCCACCGGTACGTTATTGAGTTCAAAGCGTAAGGTATCTTTCATGTTCATCTCCCGTGCATGGGTTAAACCTACCTGATAGAAATTTCAGCGCCACCGTTCGTCTTGGTTTGGTATCTTCGGCTTCATAGACAACCCCCCCCCGCTTTCCCTCTGCGTCAGTGAGGCAGGCATCTCACCCGTCCCAGCCGGTCCCGCCTGTACCGATCCTTTCGGA
>JAZGBI010000089.1 GCA_036476315.1 Candidatus Neomarinimicrobiota bacterium
TTCTTGAACACCAATCGAATGGGAGTGCCCTTCATGTCGATTTGCGATCGAAGCTGATTCTCAAGGTAGTTCCTGTACGAGGCGGAAAACAATTGGGGGAAGTTGCAGAAAAATGAAAATCTTGGGGGGGCTTCACCGGTCTGAGTAGTGTACTTTATTCGAATGTTCTTCCCCCTTTCCGCCGGAGGCTGGTATCGGTCCGTCGCTTCTTTTACTATTCCATTTAACTTGCCCGTGGAAACCCACTGGTGACAGCGATCGAAAACATTCTTGCATTCCGGCAGAATCTTGGAAATCCTCTGCTTTGTCATGGCTGAAACAAATAGGATTGGATAGTCCTCCGTCGCCTTGAAGAGTCGATTGACTGATTTCGCATACTCCATGTATGTATTGGTTTCTTTCTGCACCAAATCCCATTTGTTCACCAACAGGATCAATCCTTTACCTTTTTCAATGACTTCACGAACGATCTGCTGATCCTGCCGGCCAAATCCCTTTGGCGCGTCAAGAATGACCAGCACCACCTCGGAGTCGTCAACAGCCCTGTGGGATCTCAGGGCGCTGTAGTATTCCAGATTCTCTTTGACCCTTGCCTTCTTCCGAAGGCCGGCGGTGTCAACCAGAACATAAGTTTGATTGTGATACCTGAGCCTCGAATCGGCTGAGTCTCTCGTGGTTCCCGGTATTTCCGTGACTATGTACTTCTCATAACCCAGCAGGGCATTGGCTATGGAAGATTTTCCCACATTAGGCATGCCCACAATCGCGATACGAATCTCCTTTTCCGTTTCCTTTTCCCGAGGCTTCATCGGGGCTCCCATGGAACCCACAATCATATCCAGGAGATCTCCAATCTTTCTTCCTCCCAAAGCCGAGATTGTGGTAATGGGATCTAGCCCGAGAGAGGAAAACTCATGTCTCAAAACCTCTTGCTTGTCATTATCAATCTTGTTTACCGCCGTGATATGCTTCTTCCCGGATTCACGCAAAATGCCGGCGAGAGATTTGTCAACCGGCGAAACGCCCTCCCGCCCATCAACTATGAAGAGGAGAACCTCTGCTTCATCTATGGCGAATTCGACCTGCCGCCGAACAGCCTCTTCCATGACATCCACTTTTTCGGGCAGGTAACCCCCGGTGTCAATGAGAGTAAACATTCGCCCCGCCCATTCCACCTCCCCGTAAATACGATCCCGCGTCACGCCCTCTTGCTCGTGAACGATAGCGTGCTGCCTCCCGATCAAACGATTAAAGAGAGTCGACTTTCCCACATTGGGGCGACCGACAATGGCTACAACCGACTTACGCATAGGAAGATCCCTCTGACAGACAACGGAATCAAAAGAAACAATAAAGTGTAATCAGGAATTGATCAGAAGTCAAGAACGGTTGAGCGCCCGATGGGAATCGAACCCACATGGCCAGCTTGGGAAGCTCGAATGTTACCATTACATCACGGGCGCGAGTCGTGCCGCAAATTTAAGTGAAAAATGGAAAGAGACGAAATGGAGAAATGGAGAATTGTTCCGTAGGAACTCCTGCGGAGGAGGAATGGAGTAGCAGAGAATTGTTCCGTAGGAACTCCTGCGGAGGAGGAGTGGAGTGGCGGAGAATTGTTCCGTAGGAACTCCTGCGGAGGAGGAATGGAGTAGCGGAGAATTGGAGGAATGGAGTAGCGAAGAATTTGAGGAGTGGAGTGGTGGAATATTGTTCCGTAGGAACTCCTGCGGAGGAGGAATGGAGAATTTAGAATGAGTGACCAGGGATCGAAAAAGATAATTTGACACCGGGCCAAAAAGAAAAACGTGGAAAATGGGACCATTAGCGCTTGACACTGGTCACGGCGAAATCTATATTTCGAAACGCTGGCTTGCGGGATGTCGGTTCGATTGTTATCTTCATCTACCAGCAACCTTTTCAATTAAGACAGAAGTGGGGTCAGATATGGCTGAAGCACTGCAGTTTGAGTTTCCTATTCCCGACTCCTCAGGAAAACCCTCGGAAGAAGCCCTCAGGAAAATCAGAATTCCCTCAAGTTCGGAACGGGACAAGAAAGGACCTACCTCTGATCTACCTGAGGTTCTGGGAGAATCCACTCCCAAAGAATATACCATTGAAGAATACTACAAGGGTGACGATCTCGGAAAAGAGGTTCTTCAAAATAAGTATCTTGCGCCGTGGGAGAAAGGACCCTATGACATGTGGAAACGGATCGCAAAGGCGATTGCATCCGTTGAAGATGAAAAGGATGAGGAGTCGTGGTATCAGAGATTCTTCTCGATTCTTGAGGATTTTCGATTCGTACCGGGCGGCCGAATCATGCATGGAGCCGGAAGAGATGACATTACCACGACACTGAACAACTGCTATGTCGTGGCCATCCGGAAAGATTCCATAGAAAGTATCTATGAGGCCGTTCAAGAAGAAGCACTCACCTACAAGTACGGGGGCGGCTGCGGCCATGACTTATCCATTCTCCGGCCGGGAGGATCACCCATTGAGAGCACGGGAGGAGAGTCCTGCGGACCCACGGGATTCATGAATCTCTTCAGTGAGAACACGAACACCATTGCACAGCACGGACGCCGTGGCGCCAATATGCAAACATTGAGAGTGGATCACCCCGATATCTTCAAGTTCATAAAGATAAAGCAAGATTCCTCCATGGTCAGGTACTCCAACGTGTCTGTCTTGCTGACACATGAATTCATGCATGCCGTGGAGAATGACGTGGACTTCGACCTGAAATGGGGCGGCAGAACCTACAAAACGGTGAAAGCCCGGGACCTGTGGGATAAAATCATTTCCGCCGCTCACACCAGCGCGGAGCCGGGAATCATTTTCTGGGACACTATCAAAGATTACCATAACGCCGAATACTGCAGTCCTCTCGTCTCCACCAATCCCTGCGCCGAACAACCCCTTCCCGACGGTGGTTGCTGCAATCTTGGATCCATCAACCTTGAACGCCTTGTGGATGAAAAGGGCAGCTTCATGGAACAGGAATTCGAGGAGACGGTCGCGGTGGCCACACGATTCATGGACGATGTCGTAGACTACAATATGCATCGCCACGCCCTATCCGTGCAGAAGGAAAATGCCATGAAGGACCGGCGCGTAGGTCTTGGCATCCTGGGCCTTGGAGACATGTTTGTCAGGATGGGAATTTCCTATGATTCAGACAAAGCTCTGGACGTCGCCAAGCGCGTCTGTGAAATAATGAGAAATACGGCCTATAACACTTCAATACAGCTTGCCCAGGAAAAGGGATCGTTCCCCGGTTTTGAGTGGGAAGGGTACTCCAAAAGTAAGTTTGTCCAGTTCCTACCGGAGGAAATGAGGCAGGGTATTGAAAATCATGGGGTCCGGAATTCCACACTGCTCACAGTTCCTCCAACAGGCAGCGGAGCCATTGTGTCACGGGTCACTTCGGGAATTGAACCCATCTTCCAGACGTCCTACTACAGGCGTGTCAAACAGAACTCAGGATATGGGAACGAATTCAAAGAATTCAAGGTTTATCATCCGATCATCAGAACGCTGTTCGGCAACGACGATGATCTCCCCGACTATATTGTTACCGCCCACGAAATCGATCCTTATTTCCGCGTTAAGATGCAGGGAGTGATTCAGAAATATATCGACACCTCCATCAGTTCCACGGTGAATCTGGGAGCGGACGTGCCCAAGGAAACCGTGGCCGATATTTACCTGATGGCCTATCGTTCCGGCCTAAAGGGGATTACCGTCTACAGAGAGAACACCCGCGAAGGAATCCTGATTACGGAAGAGGGAAAAGCGAAAGAGAAAGAACAGAGTCCCCCGGAGAAGAGCGTGGTGACCACGGAGGCAAAGGTGGAAGAGAAACCAGAAGCTTCGGCCAAGAATAGGACCCTCACGCCCGATCTCAGACCGAGAGTTCGGCCGGGTGAGACCAACGGTGTAACCAAACGCATTCGAACAGGGGAAGGTTCACTCTACATTACCATCAACAAGGACGAAAAGGGCCTTTGTGAAGTTTTCACGACCATTGGAAAGGCTGGGGGAAACGCTGCTGCCCAATCCGAGGCAATCAGTAGACTGATTTCCCTGGGTCTCAGATCGGGAATCAATGCGAGAGATATTGTCAAACAGCTCAAAGGTATCAGTGGTCCTCATCCCACATGGGAGAATGGTGAGCTCATCCTTTCAACACCCGATGCAATCGGGAGGGCCCTGGAAGACTATCTGAGAGAGGTAAGCGGTAACAGTTCTTCCGCGAGGGAAAAGCGAGGAATGCGGTTCCTCCTTGCCGATGATTCTTCCTCTTCTGAGGTCAACGCCGATCATAATCCCAGAACCATGACAACCTGTCCCGATTGCGGGAGCACCATGTTCCATGAGAATGGGTGTGTCACCTGCCCCAGTTGTGGTTTCTCCAAGTGTGACTGAAGCGTAGCCCGGTAATACCGCGCCCTCCTCAAAATAGATCCCTGATTCGGGGATTCTTTATAACCACCATATATCCGCCATGATTCTGAGGATCCGTCTCCCTTGACTGCCCGGATCAAAGGGAGAAATCTGGGGAAGAATGATGTGGAAGGAATTCCGGGACTTCATGTTAACCGCAAAGCGATTCACCAACGGATACAGCGGGATGAGAAGGTGGGCCATCCATCTCAGCGGGAAATACTCCGGGTTGACCATCTTCAGACTAGAAAATGAACAGATGGTTGCATTGGTCGAAAGAGAGGTGGGAAGGTGTAGCGGGTGCTGTTTTGCGAGGCGAGGAGGGGCGACTTTTAGTCTTCGAGAATCTCCTTTTCTTTCGCGGCAGATAACCGGTTCAATTCCTCAATGTATTCATCCGTGAGCTTCTGAACCTTTTCATGAGCGAGACGCCCTTGATCCTCTGAAATCTCGTGTGATCGCTCCATTTCTCGGAGACCGTTATTCACATCTTTACGCACATTCCTGATAGCGATCCGCCCCTCTTCCACAATATTGTGGACATGCTTCGCGAGTTCATGGCGGCGTTCTTCTGTAAGCGGTGGGATGGGAATCCTGATCACCGTTCCATCGTTAGTCGGATTAAGTCCGAGATCCGCCGCCAAGATGGACTTTTCAATATCGTATATGATGTTCGTGTCAAAAGGCTGAACCAGGAGGAGCCGCGCCTCCTGAACCGTTACGTTTGCCAGCGATCTCAGCGGAGTGGGAGCTTCATAGTAAGGAACCTTCACACCGTCCAGGAGTGCGGGCGTAGCCCTGCCTGTGCGGATGTGAATAAGCTCGTTTTGACAGTGTTCCACCGCAGAATCCATCCGCTGCCTTGCATCTTCCTGGTACTCCTTAGTCGACGTCAACTTTTCTCGACTCGTGTGCCTATTTTTTCACCTGAGACAACCCGCTTGAGGTTGCCGGACTCATTAACATTGAAAACGACGATGGGTAAGTTGTTTTCTTTGCAGAGGGTGACTGCAGTCAAATCCATCACTCTCAGCTCATTCTCAATAACCTTTTCAAAAGTAAGCTTGCTAAACTGCTTTGCGGACTTGAATTTCTCGGGATCTCTGTCAAAAACTCCGTCAACTTTCGTCCCTTTCAAGACAACATCCGCTTCGATTTCAATAGCCCGCAAAACGGCCGCTGTATCCGTCGTAAAATAAGGATTTCCTGTACCTCCGGCAACAATGATGACTCTCCCCCTTTCGAGGTGCCTCAGAGCCCGCCGCCTGATGTACGGTTCAGCCAGCTGGGAAATGGAGATCGCGGTCAGAGTCCGGGTTTCGCAACCCTGCTTCTCGAGGGCATCCTGGACCGTTATGGCGTTGATGATCGTTGCCAGCATCCCAAGATAGTCCGCTGAAACTCGATCCATACCCCGCAATTCGGCCCTCTCCCCCCGGATAATGTTGCCACCGCCAATGACGAGACCCACTTCAACGCCCATCTCTCTGACAGAGTTTACCTCTTCCGCAATGGCGGAAGCCTTGAGCGGATCCACACCAAAACCCTTCTTTCCGGCGAGGATTTCACCGCTGAGCTTGAGCAAGATCCTCCCGTATGCGGGTTCCGGCATTAAGAGTATATGGGTCTATCCCTGGCCGTTAGATGAAGGTTCGCCCACTTCAAAACGGGCAAAACGTGAGATGGTGATATTTTCACCTAGTGAGGCAATGGTCTCGGAGAGAATGTCCTGCACAGATTTGTCGTGATCCTTAATAAACGGTTGTTCGAGCAGACAGTTTTCCTGAAAGAATTTTTCAAGGCGGCCGTCGATAATCTTTTCGGCAACACTGTCCGGCTTTCCCATTGATTTTGCCTGCTCAGTGTAAATCTCCTTCTCCCGGTCAAGAACTTCCTGGTCGACGTGCTCTCTTTGAAGCGCAATGGGATCCGCGGCCGCAATCTGCATGGCAACGTCTTTTACAAAACGGTGAAATCCTTCCGTTTTGGCCACGAAATCGGTCTCGCAATTTACTTTCACCAGGACACCGATCCGATTCCCTGGGTGGATGTAGGAGAGGACAATACCCTGATCAGCTGTACGTCCCGCCTTCTTTTTGGCCTCGGCGATTCCTTTCTTGCGCAGGATATCCACCGCCTTATCCATGTCACCCTTGGCTTCAACGAGTGCCTCCTTGCAGTCCATGACTCCGGCACCTGTGATCTCTCTCAGTGATTTAACGACATCTGCGCTAATGTTCATTTTCCAGATTCCACCTCTTTATCTTCCGGGAATGCCTCTACGCAGCTAGTGATGATGGGTCTGGTTCAGCTGTTCTTTTTCTCGGATTCAGAGACCTCTTCCTCAACCGGTTCTTCAGCACTCTCGACGACTTCTTCATCACCTTCGGCCATCACCGTTTTGTCACCGGGATATGGCGTTGACTTGGCGCGACAGATTGCCTTGGCGATTTCACTCACAATCAGTTTCACGGCTCGAATGGAATCATCATTGGCTGGAATGGGATAATCGACCAGATTAGGATCTGTGTTGGAGTCAACGATCGCCACCACTGGAATGTTCAGACGATGAGCTTCTTTCACGCCGATCGTTTCGTGCTTTGCGTCCACCAGGAAAATCGCATCGGGAAGACGTTTCATGTCTTTGATGCCGCGGTGAAGATCCTGGAGTCGAATCATTTCGCGTTCCAGGGCCAGAATCTCTTTCTTCGTTGCGTTCTCATATAGAGGACTCGATTCCTTTTCGAGAAGCTGCAGACGCTTGATACTCTTCCGGATCGTGGAAAAATTTGTCAATGTGCCACCAAGCCATCGTTCCACAACATAGAACATGCCGCACTTATCCGCCTCCTGCTGAACAATGTCTTTGGCATTCTTCTTGGTCCCCACAAAGAGAATTTCTCCACCTCCTTCAATGACCTCTGTCACAAAATTGACCGCTTTCTGCAAACCCTTGATGGTTTCGTCAAGATTGATGATATGAATGCCGCTCTTCGTCATGAGAATAAAGGGTTGAAAACTGGGGTGCCATCTGCTCGTCAGATGCCCGAAATGGGCTCCGGTGCTCAGCAGATCGTCAAACGTAATATCCAAAACAGGTTCTCCAGTCGTCATCGCTTTGAAAACTGGAACGCACGTCTCGCACCTTTGAGACCGTATTTCTTTCTCTCCTTCACGCGAGCGTCCCTCGTCAATAGACCCGCCTTCTTCAATTTCGATTTGTAGTCAGGATTCAGACGAACCAGTGCCCGGGCAATTCCGTGGCGTATCGCGCCCGCCTGCCCTGTCAATCCGCCCCCTCTCACGTTGGCAAGTATGTCGTACTCCTCTCCCACCTCGAGAAGGTCCACCGGTTCCTTGAGCAACTGCCTCTGACTGACGCGACCGAAGTAATCTTCGTAATTAACCCGGTTGACCACAATCTTTCCGGTGCCGGGGACTACTCGAACCCTGGCTACCGAAGATTTCCGTCTTCCTACGACCAAATGTGATGCTTTCGTCGCCAGAGCTTAGAACTCCAAAACCATCGGTTGCTGAGCAGCGTGAGGATGCTCGGGTCCGGGGTAAACCTTAAGATGCCGAACCATGGCGCGACCGATACGGTTGTGAGGTAGCATTCCCTTTACTGCCTGTACAATGATTCTCTCGGGATGCGTCGATAGAAGTGTGGGTAGATCCTTAAACTTTGTACCTCCGGGATAACCCGAATGCGAAAAATATTTCTTCTGTTTAGCCTTGTTTCCGGAAACGCGGATTTTCTCCGCGTTGACAACAATAACAAAGTCCCCCATGTCCATATGAGGAGTGAACGTCGGTTTGTGCTTACCTCTCAAAATTTGAGCGATTCTGCTGGCGAAACGGCCCAACGTCTGACCCTCGGCATCAGCGACATACCAATCTTTCTCGATTTCTGACTGCTTTATGGAGAAGGTCTTCACGATTTCTCAATTCGATTATAGCAGCGCAAATTAGTCTTCTCCGAATTTTCAAACAAGAGATTTCCGCCGATTTTCCGTTTAACTCACGTCGGTCTCGAAGTCTAAAGGGACCCTGCCGGAGGCAGATCGTGAATCATTCCTCTGGCAATGACCTGCAGGACCTTCCCTCTCATGCCTTTTCCCAAAAAGGGAGAATTCCTTGACTTCGATTGGATCTGCTCACGGGAGAATGTCCACTCCTTTTCCGGATCGAAGAAAACAAGCTCCGCCGGAGTTCCTTTTCGGAACAGATCCGTTTCGAATCCGAACAGGGATCTTGGATTTATCGTGATTTTTTGAACCATTTCAATGAGACTGAAAGAGGCTCCACTCAGTACTTTCCAGATCGCCCCGAACGCGCTTTCAAGTCCGATCATTCCACAGGGCGCCCAATCGAAGGGAGCCTCCTTTTCTTCTACCGTGTGGGGCGAATGGTCAGTGGCAAGACAATCAACTGTTCCGTCCCTCAAACATTCGATCAGCGCCTGGCGGTCCGCTTCGGAGCGTATTGGGGGAGCCACTTTCAGGTTGGTGTCATAAGTGGATAAATCAGCGTCCGTGAAATAGAGATGATGAGGAGCCACCTCGGCTGTCACCTTCAACTGCCTTTCCTTTGCCCACCGGATCCACTCTGCCGATTCGCGCGTGGTGACGTGGGGGACATGGAGCCTTCCTCCGGTGAACTCGGCCAGTTGAACGTCGCGACTAACCATGGCCGATTCACTCACTCCCGGGATACCCGCAAGGCCGAGTCTGGTTGACCACACCCCCTCGTTCATCTGACCCTCACCCTTGAGCTGCGGATCCTCAGAGTGATTGATGATCGGTACCCCCAGGGAAGTAGTGTACTCGAGGGCTCGTCGAACAACACCACCATCCTTCAGTGGAATCCCGTCATCTGAAAACGCTACCGCTCCTTCACGCACCATGGCGGCCATCTCGGTCAACTCCTCTCCATCCTGGTTTCGAGTAACGGCACCTATCGGATGGATGTTGACAGGAAGATCCGCCGCCTTTTCAACGATGAACCGTATCAACTCGGGAGTGTCAAGGGGTGGATCCGTGTTGGGCATGACGCAGACAGTGGTGAAACCGCCTCCCAGCGCTGCCCTGGAACCAGACACCAGGGTCTCCTTGTCCTCCCTGCCTGGCTCACGGAAGTGGGCGTGGATGTCGCAGAAGCCGTGCGTGACGTATCTCCCCTCCGCGTCCACCTCTTCCACTTTTCCGGAAGATTCCTCCACCTGGACTTTTTTTCCAATCTCAACTATTCTCCCATTCTTCAGGAAGATTTCTCCCCCGAACTCCTTCTCTCTGACCGGATCAATGATGTTGGCATTTCTGATGAGGTATAACCGGGGCAGTGGTCGTGACTGCATTCCTTCTTACCCGGGCTGGTCGCCCAAAAGCAGGTAGAGAATCGACATCCTCACCGCGACGCCGTTGAGGACCTGATCAAGAATGATTGCGTTATCGCTGTCCGCCACATCGCTGTCGATTTCAACACCCCGATTCATGGGACCCGGATGCATAATAGTCACCTGTTTGTCCAGACGCCCGAGACGCTCCCTCGTGATCCCGAAAAGATCACGGTATTCCCTGATAGAAGGGATAAAACAGACCCCATGCCTTTCCCTCTGGATTCTCAAGACATTGATGGCGTCGGCCCAATCCAGAACCTGATCCAGGTCGTAGTCTATCCTCACACCAAGCTCTTCGATGCCCAGAGGCATCAGCGTGGGCGGTCCACACAAAGTCACACTTGCACCCATCCTGTTAAGACCGATAATGTTCGACCGGGCAACGCGGCTGTGGGCAATATCACCGATGATGGCGACATTCAGTCCCTTGATTTCACCAAACTTTTCCTGGAGAGTCATCATATCGAGGAGGGCCTGGGTGGGGTGCTCGTGAGTTCCGTCACCCGCGTTGATTACGACGGCCTTCACGTACCTGGTCAGATGAACAGGGGCACCCGGGACGGGATGCCTGATTACAATGCAGTCAACTTTCATGGCTTCGATGTTTTGAGCCGTATCCTTGAAACTTTCACCTTTCATGAGACTGCTTGTGTCGGACGAAAAGTTCACCGTATCTGCCGATAATCGCTTCTGAGCCAGCTCAAACGAGATTCTCGTGCGCGTGGAGGATTCAAAGAAGAGATTCACCACAGTTTTTCCCTGGAGGGTAGGGACCTTTCGGATGGGCCGATCGAGCACCTCCCGAAAAGAGAACGCCGTTTCCAGGATTGTGGCCGTCTCCTCAGCGGACACGTCCGCCAGACCCAGCAAGTGCCTGTTCTTCAGAAACCCCATGGTTCGCTACTTGTATTCCACCAGGTATACCTCATCCCGGCCGTCAACTTCATTCATGCGAACCAGCACATGCTCGTTGTCAGCGGTTGGGATGTTTTTTCCTACAAAATCGGCCTTGATCGGCATCTCACGATGACCTCGGTCCACAAGGACGGCAACCGATACTCTTGCGGCCCGGCCGAAATCCATGATTTCCGACAGGGCGGCCCTGATGGTTCGGCCTGTAAAGAGAACGTCATCAGCCAAAATCAATGACATGCCATCGATGGAGAATGGGATATCGGTCCCTTTTATCTGAGGTTGAATGAGGCGCTCGCGGAAATCGTCGCGATAGAATGTGACGTCGAGGAAGCCCACGGGGATTTTCCGTCCCGAAATCTCTCTCAGCTTCGAAGCGAGACGGGTTGCGATGAATTCTCCCCGCGTGCGAATCCCGATGAGCGCAACATCCTCACACGAACCGTACAGATCAGCAATCTCGTGGGCCACACGCATCAGAGACCTGTCGATCCCCTCTTCGTCGAGAACCTGAGCTTTGGCTACTGCAGACATGAGATTCAGGCTGAGGCTAAGGCTGAGGCAGTGGCCAAGTTCCTAGTGAACGAAGTACGACGTAGACTGCTTAATGACAATTCAGACTCTCTGTTTTCCTTCCCCATCCTTCGTCTTAGCCTGTGCCTTATCCTTAAGAGTCCCAAAATAGAAAAAATCCTCCCAGAGAGGAGGATCACTCTCATGCCCTTACCTTCTCGCGGGAATGGTTTAAAGGACATTTTTCCTGAATAAATATACGGCTTAGCCTGTTTCCATCAAATCCTTTTGATATGCCAGTGTGATCATCTGGGCAAGCTCGCGAGTGTCACTTCCGGTAACTATGGTCTCACCCAGGCAAAGATCCACAGCCTCCTTGTCGAACCATGTCAACTGCTTTTTGGCATACTGGCGTGTTTCAATATGAATCCGGTTCAGCATCTCATCATAGTGAATCTTGTTCTTCAGAAAGGCCGCTATCTGACCGTATCCAAGGCTGTCCATGGGATGCACGTCACGCGTATATCGACGGGCCCGGAGCCGCTTCACTTCATCAATCCACCCGTCCTGGAGCATCTTTTCGATCCTGTTTCTGATCCGGGTTTCGAGAACCTTCGCGGACACCTTCAGATATGCCGAAAAATAGTGATACGGGGAGGATTTTCTCTCCTGGCGTCGAAAGTGTTCTGACGCCGAAACTCCGGTCATTTCATATATTTCCATGGCCCGCAGCAACCGCTTGTGATTATTGGGATGGGTGATCTTAGCATATTGAGGGTCAATCTTGCGAAGCCTTTTCAGAAGCGCAGCGGATCCTATTTCCTTCAGCTCACTTTGGAGTCTCTTGCGGACGGCAAGATCGGAAGCGCTTCCCTCAAATAGTCCTTGAGTCAGAGCTCGATAGTAGAGGCCGCTTCCCCCACAAATGACGGGTTGGTTTCCCCTTCCCAGGATTTCCCCGATGCAAGCCTCAGCTGTCCGAGCGTATTCCCCGGCAGAAATGGGGTGATCCGGCCGCATGATTCCGTAAAGATGGTGGGGAATCTCCTGGCGCTCCAGTTCAGTGGGTTGGGCCGTACCCACGGTCATCCCCTCGTAGACCTGCCGGGAATCAAGGGCAACGATCTCACCCCCCAGCTCTTTCGCCACCTCAACGGCCACCGCACTTTTTCCAACGGCGGTAGGTCCCACAATGACGATAACCTTCAAACGATTGGAATCAGGACCGCTCAAAACGCCGGTCCAGTTCATCGAGACTCAGATTCACGATGATGGGACGTCCATGGGGACAGTAATAAGGATGTTCGGTTGCAAAGAGACGATCGATAAGTGTTTGCATCTCCTCAACAGTCAGACGATCTCCCGCCTTAACCGCAGCCCGGCATGAAAACGACGCGGCCAATCCCTCCCGGTGAGAATTGTATTCTTTGTGGTGCCCGCGATAATCGTCGATGATCTCCTTGAGTATCTTTTTCTCGTTCCCCCATCCCATCTCGGAAGGCACGGCCTCAATGAGAACCGTGTTCTTCCCGAATTCCTTCATCCTGAAACCAATCTTGTTCAGGTAGGAAAGTAGATCCATGAGAACAGCATAATCATCGGGAGGCAACTCCACCACCTCAGGAAAGAGGAGGACCTGGCTTGACATTGACGAACCTTCCATCGCCCTTAAAGCCTGTTCAAAAAGAACCCTTTCATGGGCCACATGTTGGTCGATAATCACCAGACCGCTTTTGATCTCCGATACGATGTATTTTCTATGAACCTGCCAGATACTTTCAAGGCCCACTCTCTCGTCGTCAGCTTTCCGGGTCGAGAATGACCTGATGTATTCCTTGGCCCTCTCCACAGGTTCCATCTGAAATGAAGATCGAGCTTGCGCCCCGGATCTCTCCAAACGCAGTTCACTCTGCTGAGACGCCTGAATGTCACGGGGTGAAAAGTCCGGTATGGTCTTCAGTATATCCGAAATTGCTTCAGTGGCGGCCGTTTTCAACACGTGGTAAATGCGCCATTCGTCCCTGAACCGCACTTCGATCTTGACGGGATGAACATTAACATCCACCTGATCACGAGGAACATCCAGATGGAGCACGAAAAAGGGGAATTCACCCCGGGAAATCAGTGACCTGTAAGCAGAATAAACGGCGGAATTCATCAGGGGATTGACAATATATCGTCCATTCAGAAAAAGGAATTGCTCTCCTCTTCGCTTTCGAACGAGGTTAAGGTTTCCAACAAATCCGTGCACCCTGAACGGTTCCTTTTCAAACTGAACAGGGAGAATGCTCTTGCGGTAGGTGGGGTCGAAAACTTTCCCGATCCTTTCTTCCAGGTTCTCTGACTGTAAATCCATGATCTCTTTCTTGTCAGACATGAGCCGGAAGGCGATTTGAGGGTAACTGAGGGCAAATCGCCTTACAGTCCGAACGATATGCCTGAATTCCACCTGGGGACTCTTTAGAAACTTCCGGCGGGCAGGAACGGAGAAAAACAGATCACTGACCGTAACAGAGGTACCCCCAGGAGCAGGAAAGGGAACCGGTTCGGAAGGCACACCATCGGTAACGACAAGTTCATGACCTTCCCCACTCCCGTCTGCCGTCGAAATGGTTCTTACTTTGGCCACGGAAGCTATGCTCGCCAGCGCCTCACCTCGGAAGCCAAGAGTGTCGATCCGGCGAAGATCCTCAAAATTGACTATCTTTGAGGTGGCATAGCGACTGAAAGCCAGCTCGAGGTCTTCCCTGTCAAGACCATCGCCATTATCTACCACCTGGACGGACACATTGCCTCCTCCTGCAACGGTAATCTCAATTTGAGTCGCTCCGGCATCGATACTGTTTTCGATGAGTTCCTTTGCGATGGATGCCGGGCGTTCAACGACCTCACCGGCCGCTATCTTGTTCTTCAATTCATCAGGAAGTATACGGATGTGGCCCACTGTATTCCTCTTATGTGGCAATCTCGGCAATTCGGTTCGATGGCCGCATTCCCCTTACGCGGTAGTCAATGATTTTCTTCAAAGGATCGAAAGGGGACAGCTCATGCAATCCAAGCGTGTCCGAAGCAACGCGAACGAGCTCCGTCTCAGGAACGGCTCGATTTTTCTTCTGAAGGTCAAGGTAGAACCGTCCGCTCATGAGCATTGCCTCGAGAGGTACAAGTCCCACCAACTCGCTGCCCGTTACCTGAATCCCTCGCTTTCGGGCCTCGTCTTTGACCGTTTCGAATGCGGTGTGAAGGGGTGTCACATGGTAATCTGTCAAATTCATTGACACCTGTGCCTTCCCGTATTCATCTATTACCCAACCCATTGCTTTGCACTCTTTCAGACGACCGGGGACGGTAATCAATTCGCCATCAGAATCGTGCTTCAGCCTTCCTTTTTCCCGCACCCGCAGGGCGATGTCGTGGGCCACCGTCTTCTGAGCGCTATCCAGGTTCACGTTATAGGCAATGAGAAGCTTGCGCGCGCCTATGACAGTGGCCCCGCTTCTCTCATTGAAGTCAGGTTTTCCAAAATCGGGAGCCCAAACGGGGTCCCGGAGCTTTCCCTCCAGTTTTTCATACTCTCCTCTGCGGATGGTCGCAAGGTCACTCCTCTCAAGTGAAGATGCGGCGAATCCATAGAGAAAGACAGGAATCGAGAGCTCATCTGCTACTCGCTGTCCCAGTTCCCTTGCCATCTCGACACAATCTCCCATGGTAACGCCACGAAGAGGTATGAACGGACAGACATCGGTGGCACCCAGTCTCGGGTGGACGCCGGAATGCTGCGTCATATCAATGTGACGGGATGCAGCCTCTATGGCCCGAAAAGCGCCTTCCTTGACGCCTTCTCGGGAACCAACGAATGTGAAGACCGAACGGTTTGTGTCCCTCCCGGCAACCACGTCCAGTAATTCGACTTCCGGCACAGAACGGATGGAGAGGGCGATAGCGTCGAGAATAGATTGATCGCCGCCCTCACTGAAATTCGGAACGCACTCAACGAGCCCTTCCATTTTCTCTAACCGGCCAGTTTCCTGAAATAACGGAGAAGAAACAGGACCAACACCATCAGAGCCGTGAGCCACCAGAGCGGGCGGTTGGACTTGCGCCTCTCCAGAAGCCGTCTGATATGGATTCTTCCTGGCATCACAGCAGTCCGAAAGAGAACAGGGAGGAAAAGAAGTGAACGAAAGGGCCGATAAACATCCAGAATATGGAGTATCCCGTCGCGAAGCCAAGAAAAATAATTCCCATGAGTATCCAGGGTCCGTATTGCTCCAGTCGCCAGGCCATGGCTTCATAACGGTTCGGCAACAAGCCTCTGACTATTTTCGAACCATCAAGGGGTGGGATAGGAAGAAGGTTGAAGACTGCCAGAGCAAGGTTAATCTGGAGACTGAAAACAAGCATATTCACAAAAGGGGCACCGCCCAACCCCTGAATTGATCCCGATCTGACCAGGGCATTCAGGAGAATACCCGACAGGAACGCCAGTGCCATATTCGCGCCGGGCCCCGCGAGAGCCACCCATAGCATGTCACGCTTCGGATCTTTGAAGTATCTGGGATCTATGGGTACCGGTTTGGCCCATCCAAAATGGACGACAAAGAGCATGATGGTCCCAATGGGATCGAGATGAGAAAGGGGGTTGAGCGAGAGTCTTCCTGCCATTTTTGCCGTTGGATCCCCCAGGCGGAAGGCGACCCATGCATGGGCGTACTCGTGAAAGGTCAGGGCAATGAGTATGGGAGGAACAAGGAGGATGAGTTGATTCATGTTCACCATCGTGGATGGTAGGTCCGGTGGACTTCTTTGAGATAACTTTTGTCAAGATGCGTATAGATCTGCGTGGTACTGATATCCGCATGACCCAACATTTCCTGTACAGCCCTCAAGTTCGCACCTCCTTCAAGAAGGTGCGTGGCGAACGAATGGCGAAGTGTATGGGGGCTTACGGGTTTTCTTATTCCAGCTGCCTTCCCAGCCTGTCGTACAATCTTCCACACACCTTTTCTTGATATGGGGTCACCACGGTGATTCAGGAACAGCACGTCCGTTCGTTTTCCCCTCTTCGAAAGAGTTGGACGGGCCTCATTCATGTATGTCTCGAGCCATGTTGAGGCATGACTACCGAGAGGAATGACCCGCTCCTTAGAACCTTTTCCAAAAACTCTAACCCAACCCCGGTTTGCCAGCAGACTCATCATGGTAAGAGTTACCAGCTCTGATACCCGGAGGCCGGCGGAGTACAAGAGCTCCAGCATTGCTCTGTCACGTTTTCCCAAGTCATGTCTGTGATCAATCACCTGAAGAAGTTTCTCCACTTCTTCAACGGTCAACACGGTTGGCAGTTTTTTCGGAAGTCTTGGCGCTTCAAGAAGCTCGGAGGGATCGGTGGACGAGAATCCTTCTTCCACGAGAAACTGGTGGTAGGTTCTCACCGCGGACAGATTCCTTCGGATGCTGCTGGGTACGAGAGGCAGGTCAGAGAGATTCCTCAAGTACTCTCGAACATGCCGGGGCTTGACGTCGTCTGATGATGAAATCCCCTCCCTCTCATCAAGAAAGGTCAAATATCGAGAAATGTCGTGCTCATAGGCTTCAATGGTGTTAGGTGAGAGATTGCGTTCGACACGGACAGAGATGAGAAACTCCGCCAGATGTGATCGCGTCACCGGATCAGGTTGACCTCATGAAAGCGCGTTCCACGAGTTCGCAGATGATGTGTCCGGCGGCAATGTGGCCTTCCTGTATACGTTGAGTATCTGACGATGGAATGTGAATAACAAGATCACCCCTGTCTTTGAGTTTTCCCCCTTCCCTTCCAGTCAAAATGATTATCCCAATTCCGATGGTTCTGGCCGTTTCAACAGCCTTAAGGATATTGGATGAATTGCCGCTTGTGGAGATGGCCAGAAGAATATCTCCCCTTCTCCCCAGAGCCTCTACCTGACGGGAAAAAACAGTTTCAAAAGAGAGGTCGTTAGACCAGGCCGTCAGCAACGATGAATCGGTCGTGAGTGACACGGAGGCGATGGGAGGCCGCCGGTGGTCTCTCAAGCCACCCACCAGCTCGGTAGACAGATGCTGGGCCTGTGCGGCGCTGCCTCCGTTGCCGCACCAGAGGACTTTTCCCCCGTTCTTCACGGTGTCAGTGATCATCCGGGCTGCCACAACGATATCGTCGCCGCATGACCCCTTCATCTGTTCCATGATTTCGGCGGCCTCGGCCAACTGTCTCCTCACCGCGTGAAGCGTCGTCTTTCCGTCAGTTTCCATGAATGGCATCCGCGAATTCATTGAGCAAGTCCAATCTGTTGGGATCTTCGATAGCTGTACCCGTCACAATAAAGCTGGCACCCGCCTTCACCTTGCTTCTGGCCTCCTGTCCCGTGCGGATGCCCCCGCCCACGATCAGGGGAAGACTCACCTCTGACGCCACTGACCTTATCGTCTTCTCCGGAACGCTTTGCCGGGCCCCGCTGCCGGCCTCCAGGTACAACAGCTTCATACCCAGATATTCAGCCGCAAGTCCGTGAGCGATCGCTATGTCAGGCCGGTTCAGGGGGAGAGGTTTCGAATTGCTCATGAACTCCACCGTTGAGTTTCCCCCACCATCGAATAACAGATATCCGGTGGGAATCGGTTCCAGTCCAAGGTCCTTCACGATGGGGGCTGCAATCACCTGTTCGCCGATAAGGTAGTTTGGATTTCTCCCACTGATGACCGACATGAAAAGCACCGCATCGCAGTGGGGTCCCAGCTGGTTTGCTGCTCCCGGAAAGAGAATGACGGGAACCCTCGCAGTCTCCCTGACTTTGGCTGCCCTTTCCTGAAACCGTCCGTCCATGAAAAGACTCCCACCCATAAGAATCGCGTCGGCTTCGCTCTCATTCACCGTAGTGACCAAGTCCTCAAGAATACCATCGTTCTTCCGGTCAGGGTCGATAAGAACAAGATATCCTGCTCCTCTTTGAGACCTGACATTCAACAAATACTCAAACGCCGAACCCTTCATTTGTTCCCCTTCAGAAATGATACGAGTGAATCGATATCTTCTTTCGATCGCTGTTCCGTTACCGCGATCATGAGTAAATGCGAGTCGTCCTTCACGGGAGTGCCGACCAATAATCCCTTTCTGAGGCCCTCCGCCAGGAGAGTTTCAACGGGAACAGGGCATTTTACAACAAATTCCTGGAAAAAGCGGTCGCCGTAGGGTAGTGAAAAGCCGGGAATCTCGAGTATCTTGCGGGATGCGTAGTGGCTTTTCTGAAAGCAGAGGTTGGCAACTTTCTTGAAACCTTCCTTTCCGAGAAGGGCCAGATAGATTGCCGCCTTGAGTGCAACGAGACCCTGATTCGTACAGATATTCGACGTCGCCCGATCACGCCTTATATGCTGTTCTCGCGTTTGAAGGGCGAGCACAAAACCGGGCTTTCCTTCAATATCTTTTGCCTCCCCAACGAGCCGCCCCGGGACTTTTCGAACATATTCCATGCGAGTGGCCAGGAGTCCAAGATACGGACCACCGAAGGACACATACGACCCCAGACCCTGCCCTTCGCCCGCGTAAACGTCTGCCCCGCACTCCCCAGGGGGAGCGAACATTCCGAACGAAATGGGATCACCCACGGCCACGAAAAGGGCTGGGAGACCGGAGACGATTCTGCCTGCCTCACGCCATGATTCCATCAAGCCAAGCCGGTTAGGGGATTGAATCACGACCGCCGAGACGTCATCGTCGTTGCGGTCTCTGAGCCAATCCATGTCGGTGACACCGCTGTTCAGGGGAATTGACTCCACCTTGAGGGGGGAATACCTTGTGTATGTCTCCAAAACCATTCGGTATTCGCTGTACAGTCCATCACTCACGAGAACCACCGGTCTGCCGTTCACTCGCCGGGCAAGGAGACACGCCTCCGCCACGGCCGAAGCGCCATCGTAAAGGGACGCGTTGGCCACCTCCATTGCCGTGATTTCGCAAATCATAGTCTGGTATTCATAGATGGCCTGCAGCGTTCCCTGACTGACCTCCGCCTGGTAGGGGGTGTACGACGTGGAAAACTCGGCCCGGGAGCTCAGATAAGACACCGCTTCCGGAACAAAATGGTCGTAGGAACCACCACCCAGAAAGGAGATGAGCTGTTCTGATGTGGAGTTTCTTCCTGCAGTGAACTTCATTTCGCGCACGATGTCAGGTTCCGATTTACCCCGGGGCAGAGGAAGGCCTCCGTCGAGTCTCAAATCCCGTGGGATCACCTGTATCAGGTCACCGAAGGAATTCAGTCCCATTTCCCGGAGCAATTCCTCCTCGAGATCAGAGGTGTAAGGCACAAACTGATTGGGCTTACTGGATGATTTTGTCGTACTCATCCGCATTCATCAGGTTTTCCAGTTCAGAGGGATCGGACATCTCAATCTTTATGATCCACCCCTCGCCGTAGGGCTCCTTGTTTACCTTTTCCGGACTTTTATCAAGAGACTCATTTACCTCGACAATGGTCCCCGGGACGGGGGCGAATAGATCGGCCACTGTTTTCACCGCCTCTATGGTACCGAAGGGATCATCCTTCACCACGGTTGCGCCGGAATCCGGCAACTCAAGATAGATTATATCGCCCAGCTCACCCTGGGCGAAGTCCGTGATACCTACCGTCGCAACGTTGTCTTCGATTAATACCCATTCATGGTTCTTTGTATAAAGCAAGCTGTCAGGAGTATTCATCCTTCCTCCTGTGTCTTCGGGTCAATGGGTATCACGCTTCCGGAAGAAACGCGAAATTGTCGAGGAAGCCGGTATCGATATTGCCATCCCGAAAATCCTTGTTTCGCATAATTGCGCGGTGGAAGGGGATGGTCGTTTTTGGTCCCTCGATGATCGTCTCCTCAAGTGCTCTTTGCATCCGGTTTATGGCGGAGGACCGGTCATGGGCATGGACAATGAGCTTTGCGATAAGCGAATCGTAGTAGCTAGGGATGGTATAGCCAGCGTATACGTGAGTATCCACTCGAACTCCGTTTCCTCCCGGAACATGGAAACTCTCGATAAGCTTCGGAGAAGGCATGAAACCGTTCTCCGGATCCTCAGCATTGATACGACACTCGATGGCATGACCCCGCAGCTTCATGGATTTCATGTATTCTGGAAACGTTTCCCCGGCCGCAATCTCAATCTGCATCTTCACCAGGTCCTTGCTGACAACCATTTCCGTTACCGGGTGCTCCACCTGGATACGTGTATTCATCTCCATAAAGTAGAACTCTTTTCTCTTTTCATCCAAAAGGAATTCGACGGTACCCAGGCCCTCGTAATTGATCGACTTTGCCCCGCGCACGGCGGTTTCTCCCATCTCTCTCCTGAGCTCATCGTTGACGGCTGGTGATGGAGATTCCTCCACCAATTTCTGGTGACGACGTTGGATGGAACATTCCCGCTCCCCCAGGTGCACAACGTTGCCATGAGCATCGGCCAGAATCTGAATCTCCACGTGTCGGGGCTTTTCCACGAGCTTCTCGAGATAGAGATCGCCGTTGCTGAAGGCATTCTCGGCTTCGGTTCTCGCGGTGTCGAAGGCCCTTTCGAGGTCCGTCTCTCCATGGACCGTTCTCATACCACGCCCCCCGCCTCCTGCAGATGCCTTCAAAATCACGGGATAACCGATTTCCTCTGCGGCTGAACGGGCTTCACTCAGGTTTGGAATCACGCCGTTGCTTCCCGGAATGATAGGAACATTCGCAGCCTTCATCGTCCCTTTGGCCATCGCCTTGTCTCCCATGGCCCTGATGATCTCCGAGGGAGGACCCACAAAAATGAAGCCGTTGTCCTCACAAATCTCGGCAAAATCGGCGTTCTCTGCTAAGAACCCGTAGCCCGGATGGATGGAATCGCTGTCCGTTATCTCGGCTGCGCTCACGATTCTCGGAATGTTCAAGTAGCTGTCCCGGCTGTGAGGGGGTCCGATGCAGACTGCTTCATCGGCAAAGCGTACGTGAAGGGAAAGTTCGTCTGACTGAGAATAGACCGCAACGGTTGAGATTCCCAGTTCATGGCATGCCCGGATAATTCGAAGAGCGATCTCCCCTCTGTTCGCAACAAGTATTTTTTTGATCATCTGTCAGAATGGGATTCGCTCTGGAAAGGAAGCACTTCTCGGTCCGAATCGTACTGAATCAATGGTACGAAAGAGAACAGAATTGGAAAAGGTGACGACCTAAACAGGGAAATCTAATCTGGCTCAATGAGGAAAAGCAGTTGACCATACTCCACCGCTTGGGTGTTCTCCACCAGAATTTTGGCCACGCGGCCCGTTATCTCCGATTCAATCTCATTCATGATCTTCATGGCCTCTATAATGCAGAGCGCTTGACCCGAGCCAACATGACTACCGACATTGACGTAAGGGGCCGATTCGGGAGAGGGAGCCCGGTAAAATGTGCCCACCATGGGTGCCCGAACCTCGACTCCATTCCCTTCATCCGTCTCCTGGGAAATCGAATCTTCGACGGCCATCCCTTCTTCCGCCTCTGTCTGATGGGCAGGGATCGAAAGGGGGCCCGGGTTGGCTTCCGCTTTTCCGCCCCATGGGTTGCCTTTCGACACACGAAACCTGCGGCCCCAGAAGCTCACCTCTATCTCATTGACATTTCTCGACTCAAGCATGTCTATGATTCTTTTCAGCCGGTTCTGCCACATCTCAAGTTACACGCTCAACGTAGTCCCCCGTCCGTGTATCTACTTTCAAAACATCTCCCTCGTCCACGAAAAGAGGTACGCTTATCCTTAAGCCGGTCTCCAGCACGGCGGACTTGAAACCGCCCGTGGCCCTGTTTCCGCGAACGCCCGGCTCAGTTTCACTGACTTGCAACTCGGCAAAGAGGGGAGGTTCAATGTCTAAGACTTCGCCCTCGACAGAATTCACCACTACCGTCATCCCCTCCTTGATATACTGAGCGTCATCTCCGACGACTTCCCCCGGAACCGTCACCTGCTCATATGTGTCCAGATCCATGAAAACAAAAGATCCGCTCTGGGCATACAGATACTGCATTTTCTTCGAATCGAGTCGAACGGGGTTAATCTTTTCGCCCGACCGAAAAGTGATGTCGATCACCTGTCCGGACACCACGTTTTTCAGCTTGGTCCGAACGAATGCCCCACCTTTACCCGGCTTGACATGAAGAAAGGAAACAATCTTCATTCGCCGACCCCTGTGGTCAATCACCATTCCGTTCCTGATATCAGCCGTTGTCGCCATCAGATGATTGAGGCTATAATGCCTCAGTAAATCAATTTACAATGGGGGGTATGGATAAACAATTCTTTGTTTCGACCTCAAATCTCGTGAACTTCCCTCAAGAGGTTTTCACCGGGAATCGAGATGTCATTTCCCATCCAAACAGTCGTTTCGGAACTCCCACTGGCCGCGTGCCTCGCGTCGCTATTCGTGCCCGTCCTCTATGCGGAACTTCATTACCGCTTCCCATATTTCCCTTTCAGCCGCTATTACTTGAAAGAACCTGAAATCATTGCGGACACGCCCCACCGACTGGATCCAGGAGCAGAACTGCCTATCCTCATTCTCATCAAGGATTCCCACAGGTTTCCGATCCATCTCCAATCAGTGGAAGTGGACATAAGAGACGAGAGGGGAAAACGTAAACAGATCTTCCTCAAGAAAAACTTGGGGATCTCCCAGAGGTGGTGGCATGAAATTATCCAGGTGAACGTTCAGGGAATGGCCGGGATTTGTATGACGGAAGTCACGTTCCGGTATGCCATCTCAGGTAGAGAAAGGACCTGCGTCAATGACAACTCACCCGCGTCAAAGATACCATTCGTAACGCGCCTCTCTTCTTCCCTCTTGCCCGGCGCCTCGGACGGATGGGTCTGGGGGGATCTCCACTGCCACTCGTGGATGACGGACGACTTCGTGGAGTTTGGGGCACCAATCGATGCGATTCAGAAGGCAGCCGCAGCGTCAGGACTTGGGTTTGTTGCCATCACGGATCATTCCTACGATCTGGACGATAAGCCAGGTTCCTGGACCGAACACGATCCCGAACTGACGAAATGGAAACAGCTACTCACCGAGGTGAAGAATCTCAACCGAAAGGGAGTGCCCGTTCTTATCCCCGGTGAAGAGGTGTCCGTCGGCAGCAACAGAAAAAAAAACGTCCACCTGCTTGTTTTGAATCACCCGGAACTTATTCCCGGATCGGGCGATGGGGCCGAACGGTGGCTTCGAACACGATCAGAACTATCCATTCGAGGCGCCACCGACCGTCTCAAGGATGATTCCCTCGCCATCGCTGCCCATCCGAAGTGGAGATCATCCCGGCTGGAAAGTCTCTTGCTCAAGAGAGGCCAGTGGGAATCTGGTGATCTGAGACTCGAGGGAATAGCCGGTATGCAGATTCTGAACGGTGATTTCAACAGGGAATTCGAAGACGGGTTAGTGGAGTGGTCCCGACTCCTCCTCGCGGGAGAAAAGAGATTCATTTACGCCGGGAATGACGCTCACGGAAACTTTAACCGTTTTCTCCAGGTGAAACGTCCCATGTTGTCTCTCTGGCAACACCACTCCAAAGTCCTTGGGAAGTGCCGCACGGGACTCCATTTGCCCGAAGAACCGTCTATCGCATCAATAATCTCCACCCTGCGAAGGGGCAAGTGTGTTGTTTCCAACGGTCCTCTTGCACTACTAAAGGTGAGCAATTTGTCTTCATCTGTTACATTGGGTGGGTCCATTAACGGTAATAATATGGAGATTTCCGTTAGTTCAAGATCTTCCCGGGAATATGGGAGGCTCAAATGGATGGAAGTAAAATTTGGCGATTTTGATCGAAGAGAAGAGAAAACAATCTGCGCTGAGGCGTTCAGAGAAGAAGTTCAGTCGGCAGAATCATCGACTCAATTTAGCGCGCGGAATCTGCGGGGGTATGTTCGCACCGAACTGCGGAGCGTCAACTCAGAGGGTGAGGAATTCGTCTGTTACACAAATCCCGTCTGGATAAACAACTGACCGCCCACGAGAGAGATTAAGCAGGCATATGACTGCTCATTGAAGGGGGAGGTGTGAAGAGGATTCAGATGACCTTATAAACGAGCAGGCCGATCATTACGATAAGAGAGACGAAAATGATGGCCACACTCCAGTTGCCCTTCTTTATCTCCTCCCATTCATCGATATCGGTGGAGAACCAATCGAAAACCTTGATAGCGATGGCGACGCCGATGGCGAAACCGATAGAAGCAACCACAGCCCAACCAATGGCTCTGAGATAGCTCCATAATGTTGATTGAACACCAAATGGATCCATATATTCACTCCTCCCTTCCTTTACAAATACTCAATCAATCTTGCGAATTGAGCCGCGTTTACCTCCCCATCAAGGAGTCGTTCCACATCGTCTATTTTTGCCCTGGTCATCAGTCGGTATCCCTCTCCAAGAGGTACTTCAACGGTGACGTGGATTTCACTGGGTTTCACCCCGGTCTTCATCGCTTCCCCCGCTGCGATGTAGCCCACAAGTAAAACCATCTCAAAGTTATTTCTGTTGCTCTTAAGATCAATGTGAAAGGTCTGCCCACCCTTGCCGTCTGCGACAAAATTCATCTGGTCCATCATCACCGCAACCCGGTAGACCCTCGCCGTTTGCCTGACCATTGCAAAATACTCGCTATTGGCCAGCGACGGCGAAGCCGTGAGCACAACAAGGCAACAAACGGATAAAGGGCGTAATCTCATGAATATGAGATGGTGACGGGTCTCAGTTAATTTACGTTTCCGATCCTCATTTGTCCAATCAATTTTCCCTTCCCGGAGACGGTTGGCCTGCCACCTGCACTCCCTTCTTAATAATTCGGTACAAACGGTTCCCATCCACATGGTAAGGAACTTCAGCAAGATTCCTCACGGTCCAGACGATGAGATCGGCTTGTTTTCCCGGTTCCAGGGAACCAATCACCTTTTCTCTGCCGACAGATTTTGCCGCGCCATAAGTTGCCGCCCGCAGTGCCTCGTCCACACTCATTCCCAGATAAAGACAGGCCAGGCTCAAAACAAACCCCATCGATTGAATCATGGAGCTCCCTGGATTGAAATCTGACGCCAGAGCCACTTCGACTCCAGCATCCAGAAATTTTCTCGCCGGGGCATAGCGTGTTCTCCCCAGAAAGAATGTGGTACCCGGAAGCAGTGTCGCCACCACACCGTGCCGTGCCATAAGAGCGATCGCATCATGAGACACGCACATCAAATGGTCCGCCGAAGAGGCATTCATTTCCGCTGCCAAGGATGCGGCACCTGAATCTTCAAACTCATCGGCGTGGAGACGAGGTTTCAGTCCGTATTCCACACCGACCGTGAGGATGCGCCTGGAATCATCAAGACTGAACCACCCCTTTTCACAAAACACATCGCAGAATTCAGCAATGCCTTGATCCGCCACCGCAGGTATCATCTCCTGGCAGACCAGATCCACGTATGCAGATCTGTTGTCCGAATACTCCAGAGGAAAATCGTGGGCTCCGAGAAACGTGGGGACAATATCGACAGGAACGCTCTCTGACACTCTCTTCAAGACCCTCAGAGACTTCAATTCAGATTCAGTGGAGAGACCGTAGCCACTCTTTGCCTCGAGAGTAGTTGTCCCTAACCGAAGAAAATCCCACATGCGACCCTCGACTCGTCTTGAGAGCTCTCCCTCATCGAGCGCCTTCAGTGTTCTTACACTGGAGATTATCCCACCTCCAGCGGCGGCGATATCCTTGTACGATTTACCCAGAGCCCTCATTTCGAACTCATGCTCTCGCGTTTCGGCAAACACGGGGTGAGTGTGTGCGTCGACAAACCCAGGTGTAACCAGACATCCTGACACATCGATTTCATCGTGGGCAGACGGAAGAGATTTCCCGATACTGGCGATTTTGGTCCCTTCCAGAATCATTTCCACGTTTTCCAATCTCTCCACACGATCCAACCGGGAATTGTATGTTGCAAGCTGACCGATATTAGAAAGTTTGAGGGTCATGACAAGAATTGATTATTGACTATTGATAATTGAGGAACAGAGAACTGGAGAGTTGG
>JAZGBI010000090.1 GCA_036476315.1 Candidatus Neomarinimicrobiota bacterium
ATGACGCCTTCGTCAAAAAGAATCTCACCGTGGGGAATGGCCTTTGAGGAGACGGGATAGATGGCGACGTTCGTTAACAGAACGGGATGTTTTTGAGCTGGAGCAGGAATTTGATCCGATGCAAAAAGGGAGGAGAAAACATACAGGAAACTTGTGCAGAGCCACTTTTTCATTTGATAATCCTTGATCTCATTCTTGTGGGTATGCCACAACACCTTCCAGACAGCCGAAGGGGTGGATGGGAGGACTGTGCGATGATTCGGTGTTCATCTCTTCTCCCCCAGATTCCTCTTCATAGGAGAGGATTTTCTGAATCAGCCGGCTCCGTTCGGCGTTCACCTCCCTGCGTTCCTGCTGATCGCGTACCAGGTCGAAGTACTTCATTCCGTCAATCCACGTCTGTTCGCAGACAGTGTAAGTGGACAAGGGGTTGCCGCTCCAGACCACAAAATCGCCGTCCTTTCCCTCCTCGAGGGAACCAACCCGCTCATCAATTCCGAGTTGAATCGCGGGATTGAGGGTGACAAACTTCAGAGCCTCTTCTTCGGATAGTCCCCCGTATTTGACGGCCTTTGCCGCTTCCGTGTTCAGCCGGCGTGCAAGTTCACTGCTGTCGGAATTATAAGACGTTACCACTCCAACATCATGCATAAGGGAACCGTTGTATGGTATGGCATCAACAACTTCGTATTTGTACGCCCACCAGTCGGTGAACGTGGATGCGCCGGCTCCCATCTTTGAAATTGCCTCCGCAATTTTGTACCCCTCCAGAACATGCTGGAACGTGGCGATCCGAAAACCGAAATCTTCTGCAACCCTGATAAGCATCAGGATTTCGTCCTGGCGGTAAGAGTGGCAATGGATCAGTCGGTTGCCTTCCAGTATTTCCACGAGAGCTTCAAGTTCCAGGTCCCGCCTCGGAGGGATTTTCTTAAGAGCCTGGGCTTTTCTTCCTCCGTGTTCTTCCCATCTTCGCTGATAATCACGGGTGGCGGTGAACGCATCCCGTATGATCTGCTCCACGCCCATCCGTGTCTGGGGGTAGCGAGTTGTGAATTTATCTCCCCAATTGCTCTGTTTTACGTTTTCACCCAGAGCAAACTTGATCCCTCCAGGTGCCTCTTTGAACAGGAGGTCTTCCGGAGGCGAACCCCATCGCAGCTTTATTACGCCATTCTGTCCTCCGATGGGGTTGGCCGAGCCGTGCAGAATGTTCGCCACGGTGAGGCCGCCCGCCAGTTCGCGATAAATATTGATGTCATCGCTGTCAATAACGTCCTCAATCCGGACTTCAGCGGTTACCGCCTGGGTGCCTTCGTTTATGGAAGATGCCGCACTGTGACTGTGAGCATCGATGAGTCCGGGGGTGAGGTGCTTTCCCCTGGCATTAATGATGACTGCTGCAGGGATGGTCTCGGATATCTTCAGGTTTTTCCCGATTTTCCAAATCTTGCCCTTCTTCAGCAGAAGATCACTTTCCGTCATGACGCCTTGAGGGCCACATGTCCAAATGGTGGCGTTCTTTACCAGAACGAGTGGCGGTTGTTCCGGGAGAGCATCGAAGCCAAACGCACCTTCGGGAAATCGGGGACTTAAATCGCTGGGCTGTTCCGGTTCAGGCGGCTTCTTTTCTTCCTCGGATTCTTCGTGAGGAGAAACCCGCTGCGCAAACCACTGGATAACCTTTCCCGCCGGCGTTCGACCTTGCCCTTCTGCATATACTCCTTTCACGTTGCCGGAAAAACGGACAATGCCCGGCAGATGAAAGCTGTCTCCATCGATTTGAAACGACACCGCATTGCCGGTTTCTACGGTCATCAGTTTCAAAGGTATCTCCACTGTATCGGCCAGGAGCTTTCCGGTGGGTTTTAACTTTTTGCCATGAACATCGATGGTGTCTATTCGCACGGTTTTCTCAAACTCCCACCGGAAGATCCATTTTCCCCGGATATCTTCCTCAGGCATCCTGACCAAAGGATATCGTTTCCCCTGAATCCAGACTTCTACCAGATCGGTCGCACCGTCAAAATAGTCACCGTCTGTCACCACAAGATTTGCGATCTTTCCTTTCGCGATGGTTCCAAGAACATCTTCCAGGCCAAGTTGTCTGGCGGGAATTGTAGTGAGGGCCGCGAGTGCATCGTCTTTCGGAAATCCCCTTTCTACCGACCGCAGCACGTTTTTCCTGAATACTGACCGTTTTTCAAGGTCAGACGACGTCAGGGCGAAGCGGATGCCGGCGTCTGTCATCCGCTGTGGGTTGTCCGGTGCCTGATCCCAGTGACGAAGCTGGGCATTTGAGTACTGCAGTGCCGACTCCCATGTTTCCACATTGGGCTTACCGGGAAAGTTGAGGGGAAGAACCACAAACGTTCCAAGATCCGCAATCTCGCCTGGTCGACGGTATTCATAGCCGTTTCCCTTGAGCCAGAGGGAAAGCTGGAATTCTTTGGCAATCTTTCCTGCTCTCAACGCCCCCAGCTCGTCATCCACCTTGAAACAGAATATCCCGTCATTCTCCAGGTGCGATGCGAGCGCATCAAGAGCACGGTCCGTTTCCGGTATTTCATTATCGTTGGGAAATCGATGGTACGTTTTCCATGCATCTGAGTACCAAAGAGCGTCGATGAATGTCTGGCGCATGAGCGCGACGCATCCGAGAAGTGAGTTCGGGTAGTCCCTTTCACCCCATCCTCCAAATTCAAAGCCAAGATTCAGCACAGGTCCCTTTTCATCAATCACGGCTTTGGGTGACCAATCACCCAAGTGGACCACGGCAGATCTTCCCCGGAAAATGCCTGAGCCGGGTACAATTTGAGCTGCGGTAAATCCCAGTTCCCTCAGTTCCTTCAGTTCTTTCTCATCAGGCTCATACCCTTCGAGGACAGAGTATTCCGGTTTCACCTTTGGATTCCACGATTCAGTGACCGTCTCCTCTTCTTTTTCCTTTCTTGGTTTCCCTGCATTCGCCGGGATTTCGCTTCGCTCAACTTCGCTCTTTCTTACCAGGTAGCTTTCGATGAAGCCGGGGTAGACGGTCTTTCCGGTAAGATCAATTTCAAAAGCGTCCTCGGGCACGTTTGCCACGTTTCCCGTGGACTCAATGAGTCCATCACGAATGACAATCTCACCTCTCGGAATCATCTGCCCCGGTTCGGAAATGATCGTTGCCCCCTTTAGAAAGTAAACTCTCGGGGTCCTGTCGTGAAGACCCTCTGTGGGCGCAACCTGAGCAAGTCCCAAGTTGCCCACGATAATGCAGAAGCCGGTAAGAATTGACAATTGTCTATTGACTGTTTTCGATTGACTATTTTCCATAAACGACATTCGATTTGTGACTCTCAATTGATGCCTCTAGCAGTCTTTCTCGATGCAAAAAATATGGCTGTTAATTCTTCCGCTTCATTCAACAAAGAAAGTACCCTATCTCTACGCAACAGCTTTTCATCTATTATGAATTCAAGCCAAAACCATGATTCAAATTGTCAATAGTCAATGGTCAATAGTCAATCTCTAGAAGTTCTTGCCATCAAGATGGGTCTTGGTGAGTTTATGTGTGAGAAATCCGAAAGCATCATCTACGGACTCAGAGAAGTGGAAAAGATCCAGATCATCGGGTGAAACGGTACCCGAATTCACGAGCTGATCGAGATCTATGATTTTGTCCCAGTACTTCTTTCCGTAAATGACCACCGGTAGCTTCTTTCTGATCTTTCCCGTCTGAATCAGCGTTAACAGTTCCATCAGTTCATCCAGCGTACCGAAGCCGCCGGGGAATATGATCATCGCTTTTGCCAGATAAAGAAACCAGTATTTTCTCATGAAAAAATAGTGGAATTCGAGGTCGAGCTCTCTTGTGGTATAGGGGTTTCCCCGTGGTTCCCTTGGGAGAGATATGTTAAGTCCAATGGCATATCCATTGGCCTCATTTGCTCCCCGGCAGGCGGCTTCCATAATGCCTCCTCCGCCGCCGGAGGTCACAATGAAGCGATGTTTTGAATTCTTCAACCCTTTCGACCATTTCGTGAGGCGGAACGCCAGATCCCGTGCCGCCTGGTAGTACGGGACCAGGGAAAGGAGGCCGCCATCCTCTGCGGGGTTTTCTTTCTTCATGGAATCCGCCTTTTCCGGAGAGGGTATCCTGGCGGAACCGAAGAACACGATCGTATCCTTTATTCTCATTTTCCTGAAAAGGCGCATGGGACCAAAGTACTCCGCCAGCAGACGTGCGGGACGGGCTTCCGGGCTGTTGAGAAAATCGAGGTCTTCGTAGAATTTTTCTCGCTGTCTCTTGTTGTCACTCATGGTCGCAGCGACGTATTGGTTCCAGCCTGTGGCATCGATAAGGGGAGAGGACATTACCAACGGCAATTCGGAAAGACAAGGGAAAGTAACCTAACCTGAATGGTTCGTCACCTCCAAGGGAGTCCCTGTGACCCGTGGGGTCTCCTACGGAGGGAGAAGAGCGCCAAGTGTGACAAAAGGTATAAGGCATAGGTGATAAAAGGTTGACACGTCAACACACGAACAGATGCTCCGAAGGATTTCCTTTGGGAAACAGTCCAACACTCAGCCTAAAGTCATTAGAGTGTCTTCGCGAACTTGCCCGCCCGCCTGCCCTCCCTTCAGTCGGGAGCGGGCAGGCCTTCCCCCTGATCCCGCCCAGGTGCGATAAGGCCGTTTCCTTGTCTGTGGGTTTGCGACTGGTCCTGTCACCGTCACGTCTCCGCCTCCTGACGGGAATTCCGGCGGGACGCTTTTAAGGCCGATTTTTTCCTTTTTGGTGCCGAATTCATCGGCACCATCGGTGGCCCTAAAATAATTTGGGCAATAAGGGGAGGCCAAGTCCGTGGAGTAGAATCAATTGCTGTTTGAACCTGCAGAATGCGGGAGAGTTTAATTGATTCCCACGGGCGCAGGCAGCCCCGCCCAGATTATTTTCCGGCCAGAGGCCTTTTGGCACTTTTCTGCCTGAGAAAAGTGCGAAAGAAACCACTGTCTAGATAATCCCGCGATGAGACCGTGGTTGACAATCGCCACAAGATTATCCACGCTTCCAACCTAACCTGAATGGTTAAGCGCGAAGAACACCACGAATCATGAACATTCTAACACTCTTGGCATGGCATATCTTGCGTGCGTTTTTCGGAATCATGCAGGTGTCTTCGCGATGATGAATATGTTAACGTCTGCCAAATCCACCCCCACCGGGGGTCTTGATGATAATCCGGTCATTTTTCCCAACCACGAACTCTGCTTTCCCGCCCAACAGTCTCCTTGAACCGTCTGCCTTCAGAAGGATATTCTTTCCTTTGACACCAGGTTTTCCGCCCTTCATGCCGTAGGGTGGATATTTTCTCCTTTCCGAGAGAATGGAGACAGTTCTGGGTTCCAAAAATCGAAATTCCCGGATGGTCCCGTCTCCTCCTCGGTATGCCCCTTTTCCTCCCGAACCGCGGCGAAGAGAGAAACGTTCAAGCCGAATCTCGGGATACCGTTGTTCTAAAACCTCCGGATCGGTAATTCTCGTATTGGTCATATGGATTTGAACTGCGGAGGCCCCCGGGAAGCCGTCACCAGCGCCCGATCCGCCGGCAATCGTCTCATAGTACTGTTTCCCTGATCCATCCGGGCGCCCAAAAAGGAAGTTGTTCATGGTTCCCTGGGATGCCGCCACCACGCCCAAAGCCCCGAGAAGAACGTCCACAATCCTCTGCGACGTTTCAACATTCCCTCCCACGACCGCTGCTTCAGGAGAGGGGTCGAGCAGCGACCCTTTGCGTACGTGGATTTCCATGGGCAACAGGCATCCGGAGTTCAAAGGGATATCTTCATCGATGAGCGCGCGGAGAACGTAAAGGACGGCCGCCGTGGTGACCGAAACGGGGGCGTTCAGGTTGCTTGCCAGCTGGTCCTCTGTGCCCGAAAAATCGATCAAGGCCCTGTGGCTGTGAGGCGGATCGTCTCCCCGCTCGATGATGAGTTTGACAGCGATTCTTGCCCCCTCGTCCAGGAAATCTTCGAAACGCGATTCGAACCGGTGCGTGTCGGTCAGGAATTTTCCCAGGGCTTCCCGCATAGCCTCTGCGGCGTTCTCCCGCACATGGTTCATGTACGCATGGACTGTATCCAAACTGTATTTTTCCACGAGCCTCTTCAGTTCCCTGATTCCCGCATTCACGGCTGCGATCTGGGCTTTCAGGTCAGAAATACGTTCCTCGATATTCCGGGCGGGGTGGGAGCCGGAGAGGAGAAGCTCTCTGATCTCTTTTTCTCTGAATCTTCCTCCGTGCACAAGGAGAAAATTGTCGATGACCACACCTTCTTCTTTGATTTTCGTCGCGAAAGGAGGCATCGATCCGGGGGTGATGCCTCCGATGTCGGCGTGGTGCCCACGGGCTGCCGTAAAAAAGGTTGGACGCGAGGAAAGAAACACGGGGGCGACGACCGTAATATCAGGAAGATGGGTGCCCCCGCGATGGGGATTGTTCATCACGTAGACGTCGCCGGGCTTCATCTTTCCCATGTTTGTCCCGATTATGGACGTCACCGATTCTCCCATGGCTCCAAGATGAACGGGAATGTGCGGTGCGTTAGCAACCAGATTTCCCTCCCGGTCAAAAATCGCACAGGAGAAATCGAGCCGCTCCTTAATGTTTGTGGAATGAGCCGCATTCTTGAGAGTGTATCCCATCTGCTCGGCCACGCTCATAAAAAGATGATTGAACACTTCCAGCATCACAGGATCGCGCTTCGCACTTACGGTTTCCACCTGGATCTGCCTCGGTTTTACCACGATGTGACCGTAGTCGTTGATTGCCGCGAAGAATCCTGGCTCCACAACGACAGTAGAGTAATCCTCGGCGATAATGGCAGGTCCCTCTATCTGTTGTCCGGACGAACATTCTTCCCGCCTGTAAACAGGCGTAGCCGTGGCCTTTTTCTCAAAATGGACATCCACGAATTCAACCGGCATTGCTTGGTCACTTCTATCTTTTATCTTTTGTCTTTTATCTTTGAATATGTCTCCTTTCCCCGCCGCTTCCACCCAGATGTTCACAAGTTCCAGGGGTGCACCGGACGGCTTGAATCCGAAATGCTCGCGATAGGCTTTCAAGAATTTGCGCTCAATAGTGGCCTGGGAGGTGTCCCGGAGAGAACCGGCAAAGGGAATGGAGAGATACGTGTCCGTTCCCAGGGGTCGAATATCCAGAAAGCGGCGGGTCTCTACCATGTTTTCGGTTGTGCCTCGGCCGACAAGTTCTTCGATCAAAGGTTTTTCCAAATGTTCGAATTGATCTTCAATGGACTGCATAAGGGCACGGTCCAATGTCTTCACGATGGATTGTATGGCATATCGAAGATGATTCGCCCGGGCAATTCCGTAAGCAGAAAGTAGTCCCACGAGGGGATGAATGACGATTTCCTGAACGCCGAGTATTCGGGCTATGGCGCACATGTGTTGAGGAGCGGCGCCACCTAAACAGATGAGGCCGTGCCGGCGAACGTCGTATCCTCTGGAAATAGAGATCTCTCTGACGGCTTTTGCCATCGTTTCGTTGGCAACTTTGACAAACCCGAGGGCCACTTCGATGGGGGTGAGTTTGGTGTTGAGTCTTTCGCTGATGGATGCGGTGAGCTCGCCGAACTTCTTCTGCGTGGCAGTTCCATCAAGGGGCTTATCCTGCCCGGTTCCAAACGTAGCGGGAAAATAATCGGGCAGGATTCTTCCAAGCAGCAGGTTGGCGTCCGTCACGGTCAGGGGACCGCCACGCCCGTAGCAGGCGGGACCGGGATCGGCTCCGGCAGATTCCGGTCCCACTCTGAACCTCTGACCGTCGAACCACAAAATGGATCCTCCTCCGGCGGCCACCGTATTCACTTTGAGGCTGGGTGCTTGAAACCGGATTCCCCCGGTCTGAACCTCAAATGTCTTCTCGAACGTACCGTCCCACCTGGATACGTCTGTAGAGGTGCCTCCCATGTCGAATCCGATGCACTCCTTTATGCCGTTCAATTTTGCCACTATGGCAGATCCGATGACGCCTCCCGCCGGCCCTGAAATGATGGCATCCTTCCCCATAAAAGAGTCTGCATCGGTCATGCCACCTGAACTCTGCATGAATTCCAACGGGATCTTTCCGGTATGTTTTCTCACGGATTCAATGTAGTCCCAGAGAACGGGACTCAGATAAGCATCCACCACACTCGTCTGTCCCCTCCCCACAATTTTGATCAGTGGCATGATTTCATGTGACGCCGAGACCTGTTTAAATCCCAGTTTGCGGGCCAGGTCTGCAACCTTCCTTTCGTGACTGTTATTCTTCCAGGCATGCATGAGGACTATGGCTACGGACGATATTCCCATTCTCTGAATCCGAAGCAGATCCTCCTCGACAATCTCTAAATCAATCTTTTTCCTGATCTTCCCGGAATGGTCAATCCGTTCGTCTACTTCTTTGACACAGCGATAGAGTTGTGCTGGTTTTTTTATGGCAAGCTTGAAAATCTCAGGACGGCTCTGGTAGCCGATCTCAAGAAGGTCACGGAATCCTTTCGTGATGAGAAGAGCCACCAAGGTTCCCTCTCGTTCCAGCAAGGCGTTCGTTGCCACGGTTGTTCCCATGCGAATTCCGGTAATGAGGTTTTCAGGCAACGGATCGCCTTCGCTCACTCCTAGAGTCCGCCTTATCCCTTCTATGGCAGCATCAGGATAATTTGGTGATTGGGAGAGAAGTTTGGCGGTATGAACGTTCCTGTCAGGATCGACGCCGATAACATCGGTAAACGTACCACCCCTGTCAACGGAAAAAAGCCACTTTCCTCTAATGCCCGGGACCTTCATGGAAGATGGTTACGGGTCAAGACGGTTCTTGACAGTGAGTGGCAGCGGAGTTATGCCACTATCTTCTTTATGGATGTCGAAGAAAAGGATAATATGCGAGATGGAATACGACGTGCATGAAGAGTACAAAGATCAACAGATACCTGGGCCACGTGTTCAAATCCGAACAGGATAAAGGGAGCTACCATGGTTCGAGCTTTCCGTGGGAGATGAGCAGAGCTCCAGAAGGAAAGTTAACGGATTCCCGTCAACTTATCAACACATGGGAGGTAGCTCGGTCGACGCTCACTTCAGGCATAGGCCCTATCTTCGTACGCGGTGTTGAGAACAATCACATTGTCCCTCAGATCAACACGGATTTCTTTCTCATGGGGAAACTGGAGAGTGTATTTTGCCAATTCGGCAAGGATTTTCCCCTTGATTATTCTCTTAATAGGGCGGGCGCCGTATTGGGGATCGTAGCCGTTTTTTGCCAGGTAGTTTTTCACATCATCTGAGACGGTCATTCGGATGTTTTGCTCAGCCAGCGTCTCCACAACCTCATTGAGTCTTAGATCAACAATTCTCCTGATCGTCTTCACATCCAGATCGTGAAAAGTGATGATTTCGTCAATCCGATTAATGAATTCGGGCCGCATTGAGGAGACAATTCTTTCGTGAGGCAGATTGGAGGTCATGATAATGATGGCGTTTTTGAAATTGACTGTTCTTCCTTTGGCGTCTGTCAGCCGGCCGTCATCGAGGACCTGGAGAAGAATATTTAGAACATTGGGATGTGCTTTTTCAATCTCATCGAAGAGTATGACAGAATAGGGTCTCCGACGAATTTTCTCCGTCAGCTGTCCTCCTTCATCGTGACCCACATAACCGGGAGGACTGCCTATGAGCTTCGCAACGGAATGCTGCTCCATGAATTCGCTCATATCGATCCGGACAAGAGCTTGTTCATCGTCAAAAAGTACCTCTGCCAGTGTTTTCGCAAGTTCTGTTTTTCCCACGCCGGTACTTCCCGTGAAAAGAAAAGATCCTATGGGCCGGTCCTGATCAATGACACCCGTTTTTGACATACGGATCACGTCTGCAACCCTGCCCAGTGCTTCCTCCTGTCCCAGCACCCGCCCTCTCAGGCTCCCTTCCAGGTGAAGCACTATTTCTTTTTCACTGGAGAGCATTTTTGTCACCGGGATCCCCGTCCATTGGGAGACAATCCCCGCGATGTCCTCCGTGTCAACTTCAAGTCTCAAGAATCTGTTGTTTGCCAGTTCTCTGTCGACATCTTCAAGTTCCTTTTCCAATAGAGGGAGGTCGTTGTACTTGACTTTCGCCGCCGTTTGATACTCCCCGTCGCGCTGAGCCTGCTCGGCTTGAATGTTGAGCATGTCCATTTTTTCCTTGATCTGTTGGGCATGAGCCACCTTCTGTCTTTCGCCCTCCCATCGGTCATTGAGTTCCTTCAACTCTGAATTCAGGGCATCTATCTCTTTCTTAACCTCCTGCAAACGTTCCTTCGAGCGGCTGTCCTTTTCCTTCTTGAGAGCCTCCCGTTCCACTTCCAACTGCAGAAGTTTTCGATTCGCATCATCGACGGCAGCGGGAGCTGAATTCATCTCCATGCGGATTTTTGCAGCCGCCTCATCCACCAGGTCGACCGCCTTGTCCGGTAGAAAGCGGTCGGAAATGTAGCGCTGTGACAAAAGGGCGGCGGAAATAAGTGCAGCATTCTTGATACGGAGACCGTGATGGAGTTCATACCTGTCCTTGATCCCCCGCAGAATGGTAATGGTGTCTTGAACACTGGGTTCCGCAATGTAGACCTGCTGGAATCGACGTTCCAGGGCTGCGTCCTTCTCCACGTATTTCTGATATTCCTTCAGGGTAGTAGCGCCGACGACTTTCAAACGGCCCCTGGCAAGCTCCGGTTTGATCATGTTGGACACGTCCATCTGCCCTTCCATTGCTCCGGCCCCTACAATCGTATGAAGTTCGTCGATGAATACAATGATTTCGCCATCTGTTTCAATAATCTGCTTCATAAAGTTCTTGAACCGTTCTTCAAACTGTCCCCTGAACATGGCCCCAGCCACCATGGCGCTCAGATCGAGAGCGACGATTCGCTTTCCTTTGAGATTCTCAGGGACATCCCCCTCTACAATTCGTTTGGCCAGTCCCTCCACTACGGTGGTTTTTCCGGTTCCGGGTTCTCCAATCAGGACGGGATTGTTCTTCTTCCGCCTTGACAGTATCTGGACAATTCTCCGAATCTCATCCTCGCGACCGATAACGGGATCAATCTTCCCTTCATGAGAGAGTTGGGTGAGATCGACGCTGTATTTTTCGATGGCATTGACGCCCTCTTCGGGATTGAATTGCTTCGCCTGTTCGTTCATGTTAACACCTCTTGCATTCTTCATTCTACCCAGTGCATTTCTTGTGCCATGAGGAGTTCTGTGTCAAAAAGGTCGAGAACAGTTGACGTTCTGGCATTAGGACGTGACAATCTTGCCAGGAAGAACAATTCCCCTCAAACCGCTTTTGTGCGGTAAATTCCGTATCGCAGCGAATCTGCGGACATATCGCTATTTGAGGGCAGTAAGAGCCGGGTCACCACTTTGTTTGATTTGATCTCGTAGGACTCTGAATTCCCAGGTGCATACTCTCGGAGTTGACGGACGGTTGGGAACGAAGGAGAACCGTACGGTTCTGTACGAATGACATCCTATCAGAAAGAAGCCCAGTCAAGAAGTCAAGGGAAACCGTTCTTACCATGTTAAGCATAAGCCGAGGCATGACTCGTTTAAGAAACTATCTCATTTTCATTTTCGTTTTCACCGGATCCCTCCTTGGGGCCGATAAAGATTCGGAGACGGTTTCCTGGGGTGTATTGGTCATGACGTTACTGGGCGGCCTGGCCCTGTTCCTTTACGGCATACGGAAAATGAGTGTCGGCATGAAAAAGGCGGCGGGCAGCCGAATGAGCGGCATTCTTTTCCTTCTCACAAACAACCGGTTCGTGGGCCTTTTTGTCGGTGCATTCGTTACCATGGTCATCCAGAGCAGCAGTGCCACAACCGTTATGCTCGTGAGTTTCGTTCAGGCAGGACTCATGTCCTTTGTCCAGTCTCTGGGAGTGATTCTTGGAGCCGATATCGGAACAACCATAACGGCTCAGCTCATTGCATTCAGGCTGACCGACTATTCCCTGCTGATCATTGCGGTTGGCTTCGGTCTAACCTTCTTTTCCAGAAGAGAATTATATCAATACCTGGGGGAAGCCCTCCTCGGATTCGGCATTCTCTTTTTCGGAATGAAATTGATGTCGGAAGCGATGGACCCGTTGAGAACCTATCAACCATTTATCGATGTCCTGAAGGGACTGGAAAATCCCATTCTGGGAATGTCTGTGGGAACGGTTTTCACGGCCTTGATCCAGAGCAGCAGCGCATTTACCGGCATTCTCATCGTGCTGGGGCAACAGAACTTCTTGACTCTTGAGGCAGCCATTCCTCTTCTGTTCGGTGCCAACATCGGTACCTGTGTAACCGCAGGATTGGCAAGCGTAGGCGCTACTCGAGAGGCCAAAAGGGTGGCTCTGGCTCATGTCCTTTTCAAGATAGGGGGTGTGGCGTTGTTCGTTTTCTGGATCCCTCTCTTCGCTGATCTTGTGCGGACTATTTCTCCCACGGCTCAGAGTATGGACGTGGCGGCACTTTCTTTTGCCACCCCGAGACAGATTGCGAATGCCCACACCGTCTTTAACGTCAGCCTGGCTATGGCTTTTCTTCCCTTCACCGCCATTTTTGCGCGGTACGCCCGTAGGATTCTACCGGAAGAGGAGAGAATCGAGACAGGGACGGTGGAAAGGAAACTGGACGAGAGCAGCATTTCCACTCCGGCTCTCGCAATCGATGTGGCCAGATCGGAAATTTCCCGTATGGCCGGAATCCTCGGAAACATGCTGCAGGCAATCATCCATCCATTTCTCGAGGAGGAACCTTCACAGGATGTGGATCATCCTCATCTCTCCCTCGTGGAAGGGATAAAGATGAATGAGAAGGAGATTGATGTTCTCGATGAAAGGGTATCCCACTACCTGATTCGGATCAGCAGGGAAGAGCTGGACGGTGTTCAGGCCAAGAAAGTGTTCGCCATGATGTCCATCGTCAAGGACATGGAAAGTATAGGGGACGTCATCGACAAGAATATCCTCCCACTCATCGCCAAGAAGCAATCGCTTGGAGCAGCATTCTCACGGGAGGGGACGACAGAGATACTTGCCTATCACACAAAGGTCTGCAAGCAGATCAGTCGGTTGAAAGAGGCATTCGCAACATTGGACCCGGAGAAAGCGGCCAAGGTGCTCACCAAGGAAGAGAAGTATGTCGAATTGGAGTCAGAATACCGTCTCAAACACCTGGAGAGAGTTCAACAAGAGAAGGAGGAATCGGTAGCCACTCATGAAATCCACATGGAGCTGCTGGATCTGTTGAAGCAGATCAATGTCTACACGGCCAGTATTGGGAAGACGATACTCGAAATGACGATCCCATCGATGGACAAATGATTCTACACGACTTGTTGGCGAAAAACTCGCGTGACAATTTGACGAGGGTCGAACATCATTGGAAAGCACGCGATGAGGAGTCTTGAGAAGCTCATACGTGAAAATGAACGGGTTTTTGCAGAGCATTTCGGCGGCAATCCCGCTTGCACATCGACAGCGCCGGGGCGAATCAATATTATCGGAGAACACACAGACTACACAATGGGACTGGCCATGCCGGCGGCGATAGACCGGTGGATACTCGTTTCAATCGCTCCCAGACGGGATCGTATCTGCCGGATTGTGAGCAGGGATTTCCACTCTGAGATGACGTTTGAACTGGGAGGGGAGTTCATTCCATCAGAAAACTGGCAAGCCTACGTTTTTGGGGCCGCATCCGTTGCCCATGATCTTTCTGAGCTTCCGACAGGATTTCAGGGAGTGATTTCGGGAAACATCCCTGTCGGATCAGGTTTATCGTCCTCAGGCGCGTTGGAAGTGGCTTTGATGAATGGTATTCGTTCCGTTTTCAGCCTCGATTTCGACGATTTGACCCTCATTCGGCTGTGCCAGAGAGTTGAGCACGAATTCATCGATGTTCAAAGCGGTCTGCTCGATCAGTTTGCATCGCAATTTTCCCGAGACGACGAGCTTGTGGTCATAGATTTTGACACACTGACGTTCGAACATTTTGAAGCGGACATGGGGGAATACAGGTGGATTGTGCTGGACACGGGAGTCAAAAGGGAAATTGCTCAGACAGAATACATGGAACGGGTCAGAGAATGTGAACGGGGCTTGTCGGAACTTCAGGAATCCGGTTTTCCGTTGTCCGGATTTCGCGATATTACCGGAGATCATTTGAGCTATCTGACGGGGAAGACTCAAAAGCGGATTCGCCACTTCTTGAACGAAAACTCAAGGGTATTGAAAGTAAGGCAGCTCATTCTTGAAAAAGATTTCGGCGGAGTTGGTGCTCTACTCGCGGAATCCCACCGGAGTCTCAGGGAGGACTATGAAGTCTCCTGCGACGAACTCGATTTCCTTGTTGAAAAAGCGTTGGATCATTCAGACTGCGCCGGGGGAAGAATGATGGGAGGCGGTTTCGGAGGATGCACCTTGAACTTGGTTCGGAATTCCGCAATTGGGCAATTCATGGAGAATTTGAAGGAGCAGTTTTATGTCCGGTTTTCTCAAGAGCCGAAATCCTACGTGTTCAATCTCGTGAGCGGTGCCAGGGTGTGGTGGAACTCACAGGCAGACGAGAGACATTAATAATCAGAGCAAAATAATAAGGGACACTTATTATGAATCTTGACGAGAAGTTTTCCAACAACTGGAGACCCTATGTTTACCAGAGTCTTTACGCGGCAGTTTCGATATTCATCATAATCCTGGTACTTCAGATGCAGCACGCCGTGGTTATTGCTTCTATCGGGGCGACGGCCTTCATCGTCTTTTCAATGCCAAATGACATTGCTGCTACCCCCCGGAGAGTCATCGGTGGTCATTTCCTGGGTCTTGTTTCAGGGGCTGTCTTTTCCATGCTGACCTTTGGTCCACTGTTCTTCTCAGCGCTTGTATACTCTCTGGCTGTGGGGATAGCGCTATTTGCCATGGTTTTGACTGACACCGAACATCCCCCTGCAGCGGGTACGGCTTTGGGAGTTGCACTTACTGGCTTTTCTATTCGAATGGCAGTGGCAGTTATGGCGAGCGTCATTATTCTTTCGCTCATACATCGTTTCGCCAGGCCCCACATAAAGGATTTGGTATAGCGCTGTAGCAGGTCCGGGCAAAAGCCTTGGTTTGCTTGTGGTGCGTGCATAATATTAACTGTTCATTGACAGGTCGGTTTCGAGAGGGAAATCCGTGAAAATCGGGTACAGCCCCGCTACTGTGATCGCCTGGGAGCTTCCTCCGTTCAATACGGAGCCATTGCCCCGGAAGATTTAACCTGCCTCCTGGCAGACGGGATGAGAAGGTGAAAGACCTCCCGTGAGGCGTAAGTCAGGAAACCTGCGAAACCGCAATTCTCGCCAAGACTTTCGAGGGAGAAGGAGAGAATCATGAAAACCTACCCAAACATTTTCCTCTTAATTCTGTTCGTTCTATGGTTTCCTGCCAGGGCCGTTCACGCCTCTGATTTCTTCATTGTGGGTCAAGTGACGGATCCCGATGGCAGTCCCATACCGTACGTGGAAGTATATTCCCCCGATCACGAGTTTGGAACCACGACAGACAGGGACGGTCGATTCATGCTGGAATACGAAGATGATGAAAGCGTACTCGTCATTCAGCACTCCGCTTTTGAATCCGAGAGAATAGTGGTCAAAAGCTACCACGAGCGACCGCTGGAAATCATTCTTGAACCCAAAACCTACCACTTCGATCCGGTCATTGTGGAAGGGAATTTGTACGCCAGGGAGAATCTCAAGCTTCCGGTCAGTCACAGGTCGGTTCAGATCGACAAGTCCCCTAACTGGGGAAACAGCGTAGCCGAGAGGCTGGATCGCATGGGCGTCCAGATAAGGGACTACGGAGGATCGGCGGGACTGAAAACGGCGGGTTCCGCGACGGGTTATGCCGAACACATACTGGTGATGGTGGACAACGTTCCCCTGAATTCCCCGCAAAACGGCGTTGTCGATCTCAGTTTTCTTCCAGCTGACCTATTCTCGCAAGGGGAATTCTACTTGGGTCACGGTTCATCTCTCTATGGTTCAAACGCTATGGGGGGAGTCCTCAATCTGATGACTGAGCGTCACGAACCGTCATACGTTCGAGTCAGATCAGGGCGGTTTGGGGAAAGAGGAGTCACCGGAAAGGTCCTGACCAGGATTGGTGCCGGCCGGATGTCCCTCTATGGAAATAAATACGAAAATGCAGGGGATTTCCGAGAAAATAACGACTTTGCCCAGGAAGCCTTTGGAGGCAGAGTTTTCTATCCCGTGGCCCGCCTGTGGAATGCTTCTTTGTTCGCGCTGACGAGCGCCATCAATCGGGGAATAGCCGGTTCAATTACCTTTCCATCGCCGGACGCACGCAAAGACAACATCGACAATATCTACATCGCGTCGGTACGGGGACTTTCTCCACTGGGACAATCTGAAGTCACTCTCGGAGCTACAGAATCTCGCGAACACTTCACGGATCCCGGCATATTCGTTGATTCCAAACACCTGGTCAACACCCAGAGGTTACGGGTCATTCAACGGTTCCCTGAAACAGGATCCATCCAGAATACAGTCATCCTGGAAGCGGTAAAGGACAAGGTGGATAGCGATGACGCAGGTAAACATGAGAAATTCACAGGCGCACTGGGATTTCTCGGGCAACTTCGCTGGCGCCATTCCTTGCACCTTTATCCAAGCGTTCGTGCAGACTGGAATCAGGGTGAATCAAATCCTGTAACTACGGGCAGCCTGGCACTGCACTGGTCTCCAAACTCCCCATTTATCAACTCCGTATCAATAAACGGAGGAACCAGTTATCGAAAGCCCACTTTCAATGATCTGTATTGGGAGGATCCGTGGGGGTACTCCTCAGGGAATACGGAGCTGAAACCCGAGAGGGGGAGGTCAGCGGAAATTGCCGCTGACTTCAAACTGGGGCTCTCAAATCTTCTGAGGGTGAAAATAAGGGGATACCATTTCTTCAACGAAAACTTGATCCAGTGGATACCGGACGAGAATTGGGTATACACTCCCCAAAACCTCTCTAAGGCCGAGTCCTTTGGTGGTTCAGCAACCCTCAACATCCGTCCCAAAGGCGTCCCGGTCACAGTTGAACTGGGAATGGAATGGAATAGGAGTCGGGTTCTTTCGAAGGGGGGGGATCATAATAAACGTCTGTTATACGTTCCCCCTATATTCCGATGGGGAGAGATTTCTTGGGAGATCAAGCCATTCTCAGTGAATCTAAGCTATCGCTACCTTGGACGGCGCCGATTCAGCTACCGTGAGGGTGGTTTTCTGGATTCCTATCAGCGGATTGACGCCGCTTTCAGAATCCGGGGACCGCAGCTCCTTGGGGTTCAGACGGTCGTGGACTTGGGTATGCGAAATATAGAAAACCGGGAGAACCAACAGTCTGTTTACGATTACCCCGAGCCAGGGCGCGCGACGTATGTCCGGCTATCTCTTGAGTTCAAGTGAAAGGCGCAGTTCCTCCTGGTCCGACCCGGAAATTCATCCAAATGATATGACACCGGAACAATCTCGCGTCATGGGGTTATTAGTAAGGTATTGAAGAAACTGAATGTGAAAGGGTAAATTGGAAACCGGGGTTCAACACGATCCGGAAGGTCAACGCTTCTTCTTGAAGCTGGGATCAGAGGAAGCATACTTATCGTACACCAGGAAGGACACTGTTCTCGATTTCTTGTACGTTTATACACCAGTGGCTTACAGAGGCCAAGGCGCTGCGGGAAGGATACTCATCACCGCGTTCGAATATGCCAGGGAGAACGGCTGCCAGGTGATACCTACCTGTCCCTTCATAAAGCACGAATTCTTACCCAGGTTCAGTAAGTACCAGGATCTGGTTCAGTTGAATCAGATCGATTCTCAGACGTAACCGGGTGAGTCATTTAACCGATTGCTGCCAATAGTAGGGGAGCATAAAGCGTTAGGAATGAGTACAATGAAGGGAAAAGCCATCTCAGGTTTCCTGTATATTTTTCTATATCTGGCCATGATTTTTTTTGCTGGTCCTGTATCTTCTCAGAAAGTTGACGACAATCCACTTCTTGATGAAAGAGTCAGAGAATTCCTTGAAAGTCACAGAGATACCTGGAGAGATTTGAATGTTCCGGAATCTGACGGAAAAGTATTGTACGATCTTATCGTTAAGAATAATTATCAAAAGGCTCTTGAGATAGGCACTTCCACGGGACATTCAGCGATATGGATCGCCTGGGCCCTCAGTAAAACAGGCGGCAAGCTTATCACGATTGAGATAGATAAGAATCGTTACAGAAAGGCGTTGAGGAATTTCGAACAGGCTGGGCTTTCTGACTACATCGATGCAAGGCTTGCCGATGCTCACATACTCGTGCCCGAACTCGAAGGTCCTTTCGACTTCGTTTTCAGCGATGCAGATAAGGACTGGTATAAAAACTACTTAGTTGCACTATTGCCAAAACTTGAGGAGGGTGGCTGTTTCACCGCTCACAATGTATTGAATTCGAGGTGGAGCGGTATCAGGGAATTCCTCGATTATCTGAAGAGCTTGCCCAATTTGGAGACGACGATTATTGACTCGAGTCAAGCAGGAGTTTCAGTGAGTTATAAGAGAGCAGGAAAGTAATGATTACGATTCTTCAGCGATTAATTCGGGCAGTGAATCGACTGACTCTTCGTACAATGATAGTCTCTGCAGTCATTGTCCTTATTTTTCCATATTAACAGCGCAAACAGCTTATGGTAGTCGTCAACAAAAGGCACGTTTTCTTTGCCAGTGAATCTCCGCTTTCTGCTTGGTAACCGCCCCAACTTAACCATTGGTAAAACCTTTGGGGTGCAGGTCAGCTCTTCAGGAAACAGAACACAAACGGACTGCCGCCGGCGAGCGGAATCTACGTCTGTCGAATGCCGGCGTCTGATGTCAGCAGAGAAAGAGTGATATTCCGGAAGACCCGAAAGCCCGTCCTCATGAGATAGCGTGTGGACTTTCCCCGTCGTCATTTTGGTTGAATCTTATGGCCCCTGGGGGCTAAACTGACAGCCTGGAGAGAAGATGCTTAAGATTCCAGTCTGGATCACATCCACGACACTGCTCTTATCTACCGCCGGTGCCCTAACCATACCGCGGGGCCAGGAAGATCTGAGCGTTGACAACGTGGAAGCAACGGATCTAAAGGGAAAGGCCTTTCGGGGAACGGCTTTACGGGGCAAGGTTGTGCTGGCAGACTTTTGGGCGAGCTGGTGTACCCCCTGCGTCAAGGCGTTTCCCGTTCTCAAACAGGTCAATGCTGACTATAAGGACCAGGGGTTTCAAGTCCTGGGGATCGCCGTCTACTCGGGAACCATCGAAGATGTGGAAAAAGTGGTGGACAAACATGGCCTCGACTACACGGTCGTGATAGGGGATGAAGATCTTATTGAGACGTTCGGAGTCATTGGCGTTCCCACCTACTTCCTGTTTGGCCGGGACGGACACCTGGCAAGAAAATATGTGGGGCAGTCCAAAGACTTCCACGAGCGGGTCCAGGCCCACATTCGTGAACTACTTGAAAAGTAAGGAGCCGAAGATGAGTATCATGGGATTTTTCTTATTAGGCATGACGGTGTCACTGTCGCCGGGTCCTTCCCAGGATGTGGATTTCAAGGACTTACCGGAGGACGGGAAACGGATTGTCACATACCTGAAAAGTGATTGGAAAAAGAGATTTCGATCCACCACCATTGCCTTGGCCATGGAGAACCTCGGGATTCAGTCAGATGATGAACTGAGAATTAAAGTGGGTCAATACTTCAGGGATCATCCCGGCCTGATAAAGAATCTACGGTTCTGGGGGGCGAACAACTACATCCTGACGGATGAGGAAAAGTTGATCGCCAAGTTCTTGATCAATACCTATGAGTTCGAAGAACAAATTCCGGGCTTGAATGAAGCTGCCAGGGCTTTGGCAACGAGCGAAGAGAGGCTGAAAGGCCGTCTCGATTTCATGAGCAAGGCGGGACTCTTACAGGTATCCGGAGACGAAAAGCTGGGCTACCGCTTAGCCGAGGGCTTCCATCGGTGGGGAGGTCCTCTGCGGCATAATTTTCACACTGTTTATCTGGAGGGTGAAAAACCCTTCGGTGTATGGTGAGCAATCGATTTTCTCCTGCTGGTCAGCAGGGAGGGTTATGGTGGGAAAACGATAAGAATTGAAGATTCCTGTGCCCATTGTCATTTAAAGATTGCCCTTGAGGTTGAGGGGGGAAAGATCACTTCCCTTGACCCGGAAACCGTATGGATCCAGGAAGGGGGCGGGTGAACGGTGGATAATCTCTTCTGGTCAGAAGACCACGTAAACCAGTGGCTGAACGAGTATCCCGACTACAGGGACATTCAACAGGTTCCCATCCGGGATTTCTGGGAGGACCTGAAGGAATGATGAATCTTGTGTACAGAAACGTCATAATGTGAATACCAAGGCCGTATTGGGTACGATAGACTCCGAGAACCTGACCTGCACCCCAAAAAGTTGTACCAATGTTAGGATTAGGCAGCTCACTTCCTCCGCCTAATTCATACAGAAACCAAGAAATCCCCAATTTCTCACCATTTTCTTGTCACTCCCATCTTCTACCAATCTGGCAGAGAAACCATGAATCTCGACCATTCTGGTGGATGATTGGGACCACTCCGGATGGCAGTTTGTCAGTAACACATGAGAATTGGCGCCTGACACCAAATTTCTGTCCGACTGTCTGGAGGAGAGCCTGCAACTTCCGGCTCGACGGGCCGGCGTTATTCAGACGGAAAAAGGACCCTCCGCACGTTTATGGCCCGTTTTCATAACAACTGATCCATCGGTTTTCTATGGCGACGGACTATGCAAGGCATCCTTCGGAAAAATCCATTGCCGGATTGAGATGTACGATGAGAAATAACGTCTTCACGAAACTCATATCCATAAAGCGTATCCATATTTGTGCTACTCAGCGGATTTCTTTCCCCTCCAACAGCCTTCACATTCCGGAAGGTTCTTATTGCCTCGTTAAGTTTTACTATGACAGATTTTCTTCATAAATTATTTTTTGGCATTCCTGTTACTACCAGAATTCTTCATGAAAAATGATCTTCGGAGCAAGTTCTTGAACCGGCCTCGCAACAGGAGGCTTTACCTGGCAATAGTAATTGTCAGTGGGAGCTTCGCCGGACTTCCTGGGCAGGGTTCCAGCGAGACACCCGTGAATTTCAAGATCGCATTCATTGGCGATCAGGGGTTGGGCAAAAATGCCGTAGCTGTTTTGAATCTTATTAACTCTGAAGGGGCTGACGCTGTCATCCATTTAGGCGATTTCGACTATAAAGATGACCCGGCCGGCTGGGATGCCCAGATTAACGCTATCCTGGGAGAAGACTTCCCGTATTTTGCCGTCGTGGGAAACCACGACAAGAAGAAATTTTACGGAGAGGGAGGCTACCAAGATTACCTGGGAGCTCGAATGAATCGATTGGACATCAGCTGGGACGGGGAGCTGGGAGTGAAATCCGCGTTTCGTTACCAGGGAGTTTTCTTTGTTCTTACTGCACCTGCGGTCCTTGGCTCGGGACATGGAGAGTATATACGAAATAAACTTGAGGAAGATAATTCGATCTGGAGTGTCAGTAGCTGGCATAAGAACATGCGACTAATGCAAGTCGGCGGGAAAACTGATGAGACGGGATGGGGAGTGTACGAGGAATCAAGAAAAGGCGGAGCCATTATAGCAACAGGTCATGAACATTCCTATAGTAGAACCCATCTGTTGAGCAGTTGTGAGAATCAGACGATTGCCAGTACTTCAGATACTCTTTTCATCACAGGAGACCTGCCTGATACGGAAGAAGACGAGGGCAAAACTTTTGTTTTTGTTTCAGGTCTGGGCGGCAAAAGCATTCGTGATCAAGAGCTTTCTGGCGAATGGTGGGCCAGTATCTACACGTCGGATCAAAGGGCCAACTGTGGGGCTCTTTTCGGAACGTTTAATTTTGAGGGTGCCCCCAACATGGCGACTTTCTATTTCAAAGATATCGAAGGCGTAATTGTCGACACCTTCGTGGTAGTCAGTTTGAAAATGCCAGAGCATTTGAACAAGCGACACTAATTCCATCCTAAATAAGAACACTACCTATCCTCGACGGTAAAGTGGGGTCTCGATGAGCGGGACGTCTTTCCGACGGAAAAGGTATCCCGGGCACATTTTCAGCACGTTTCGCGGAGGCCAAATCGTGACAGCGTTGTCGACTGTCCCGCCTGGTTTGGCCTGTCTGCGAATAGGACTTTGATACAACTTTTGGGAGCTCGTCGCCTGGCCCTGACTGGAAAGGTGGTCCAAATAAAGGGACTGGCCAAGGTCATCTCGAATGTTGCCCGATAGTCGTGGGTCTTTATTCGGAGAAGACCTGTAACGAGTTATGCCTGAATTGCCTGGGAACAAAAATACTGTTTAGCGGTTTGTGTATTTGAATGTATACTCAAATAACAAACAAATAAGTGTTGAAGTGAAAGGTGTAAGATCAAGATGACAGATATAAGAACAGGGGTCACCGAGAAAATGATCACCGATTTTCTGGGTGCATTTCCGAATGAGTTTCTCAGCCTGAATGACAAAGAACGCATGATCTCTGCCCAGATATACCGGCTTCTGACCGAAAGCAAGCCTGTCTCTATTGGGAAGGTTGCTGCTACCCTGGACATGCCGGATTCTGAGGTGGAGCCCGTTATTAAGTCGTGGCCGGGCGTGTTTTACGACAAGACGGGTTCGATTATCGGATATTGGGGATTAGCATTGTCTCAATTCGGCGACCACCGATTCAACGTGAATGGTCACACGTTGTATGCGTGGTGCGCATGGGACAGTCTCTTCATACCGCAAATCATCCAGCGGACAGCCGTGGTTACGTCTAAGGATGCGGCAACCGGACGTCCTATCCGCCTCACAGTGACACCGGAGAACGGCATTGCGGAAGTTGACCCGGAAAGCACCGTGATTTCGTTTATGATGCCGCCCAACGTTGAGGAAATACGCGCAGATGTAGTGACCAGTTTCTGCCACTACCTGCACTTTTTCAGTTCCTCAGACTCGGCTAGAGAGTGGATATCGAAGAGCGAGAAGAAAGACGAGATGTTGATCCTATCCCCTGAGGAAGCGAACGATATCGGATTACGGAAAAACCGACTCCAGTACCGGGAACTGCTAAAACCTCTTGAGGTTTAGCTTGATTTCACCAATTCGGCGTTGCCAAGGTACGTGCTTGGTAGGACATGGAAGCCACCGGGAAGCATGAGGCTGCAGCCTGATGGCGTGCTGGGTGGGACATCTCCTTGCTTACTTGGCCACACTGCACAATAAGCGAGACCGGACTGCTACAACGGGCGCGTAAATGAGTAGAATCTGTGGAGATAAGTCAGCAGTTCGCGTTTCAGAGCGGCTCTTTTCTGTCACTCTGAAGTTTAAATGGAATTCTTACTCTCCCCATCCTCCGAAATAGACGTGTCAATCTAAGTACTCCCTATCAAGTTGTAGAATTTTAGCTCTAATTCTGATTCTGTCAGAAAAACGCCTCTTGCCGCGCTTGTTGTCGAGACAACATCTTTCTGTTTTACTCCTCTCATTTGCATGCAGTAGTGCTCGCCTCTAATCAGGCAAATAGCGCCCTTGGTATGCATATGCTTTTCCATTAACTCAACAATCTCCTCGGTAAATGTTTCTTGTAATTCCGGTCTCTTTGCCAGCGATTCAATAATCCTCACCAGCTTACTGAGACCAATCCCACAATCAGTGGGAACATAGCCAACAGCAACTTCATATCTCACAGGCAAGAAGTGATGTGGACACATAGAAAACACAACAATGTTTTTCTCGAAAACTATGCCCTTATATTCAGTTGGAAAACATTTTGTGAAAAGTTCCTCTATGTCTTCCTTCGTATGAGCTAGTCCACCGAATATCTCCTTGTAACTCTGAGCAATTCTGGAAGGGGTGTCTGTGAAGTTGGGATCACTCATATCCAACCCAAGCCCTTGTTCAAGAATTGCCTCAAAATGCTCAGCAATGACGGCCGTATCAATTGTCCTGTTCTTCTTCATCTTATTTCCCCATCAAAGATTTCGAAAATCTTACATATCTGCAGGTTGGCAATCAACTCTTAATAACATTGTGATCTTTCCCCGGAAGCCGCGTAGTAGCTCTCCTTGGATTATTGGGAAAGTTTGGCATCCTTAATGCCCCGTGTCCATCAATGATTCTGAATGTCTTTCCGGGAAATAGCCTTCCACTACATCTTTATGATAATTCCTCCCTGGCCTCCCGATTGAATCCATGAGAAACCATGTAATCGTAGGATTCTCACCCCTTCCCTTCCTCTTTCATCCTTCACCGTATTTCCGAAGAAATCATGAATCTCGACCAATTTGGTGCGTTCTGTAGACATTATCAGTCATTGTTCGGACGATTCATACATGGAAAACGGATTGGAGAGGTTTGACCTGCTCCCCGAACTTAACGTTGGTACAACTTTTGGACTACAGGTCAATACAGAATTAATCTTTAATGCTTGCAATGTAGATTTCCGAAGCCTCATACCAAGGTTGTCCTTGAAACCACTGATAACGCGAAAACAAAAGTAAAGAACCATCAGGATGCCACCAGGGTTGTCTGTCATCTAAGGGTGCATCATCGGAAATACGCGTTTTGTTTGTACCGTCGGCGTTCACCGCAAAGATTCTTGTATGGTCTCCATATTCCGATGCATAAGCAATGCTCTTACCATCCGGAGACCACACCGGCCAACCGTCTATCCCATCCTGATTCGAGATGTTTTCAGGATTTGATCCATCACTGTTCATAACCACAATTTCCCAGTCTCCATTCTTGAGGATTTTTCGACAAACTATCTTTTTCCCGTCGGGTGACCAAGAGGCATACGTCTCCACTTCCGGAGTCTTTGTTATCTGACGTACATGACTGCCGTCTGCATTCATTTCGAAGATGTCTATGTTATTATCTTCTTTGCCCTTTGTTCTTGTTCGGTCAGAACAAAACAAAATACGTTTACCGTCAGCGGACCAAAATGGATGCTCGTCATGACTCTCACTGTTTGAAATATTTACCTGATTGCGGCCATCGGCACCCATGATGTAAATCTGAGAATGACCTTCTCTAAAAGATTGAAAAGCGATTCTTGAACCGTCCGGGGACCAAACCGGTGTGCCATCCCTGTCTGCAGCATCTGTTAACTTGATTAATACTCGCTCACTCAGATGCAATACATATATATCAAAATCGCCATCTGCATTTGACATATAAGCCATTCTTAAGCCACTTGGTGAAAGGGCTGGATAAGCATTTGTCATACGTGTTATGAGCTCGGCCCGAGGTATTGCAGATTGCGCTTTAATAGTAGAAGCATGAAACAGAATGATTACGGACAAAAGGAACCCAAAAGCCAATCTTTTCATTTGATGTACTCCTAAGATAGAAAAACTTGGCAACCTCCCACTCCATCATCGGATAGTATGAATCGCCCATGAGACTGTCCAGGATTCATGTTTCAACTCAAATGGAGAACTGGAAAGGAGCCATACGGTTTTTCACCTTAATCTTTCGTTAATCTGCCCCTAACTGAAAAGCCAACTTGAATCTCATCGTCCACGCGGATTGGAAGGAAGGGTGCTCGGGGCCGCTCTATCGCATATTCGCTTAGCAATAGGGAAGTCTCCCCAGAGACGCGGATGTAATCTCCGCTCACCTCCCATTCCACTTCCATATTGATCTCGCGCTCCACGCCACGGATCTCCAACGTTCCGATCACCTTCGATATGTACACGGTCTCGAGCATAATGACAATCGGGCGTTTTCCGAGGTGCTCCAGCTTCCCTGGCACCATGGAAAAGCGGATTCTAGGATAGGTTTCTGCCTCCAATGCCCGGTGCATATCTCGATCCCGCGGTCTGAGGCCAGTCTCCATACTGGCCACCTCGATAACTACCTCGGCAAAAGTGTCCTTTTCCAGGTTGGACGGAACCCCGCTAATCGTCCCTTCGAATCGTTCAGCTTGACCCGAGAAGTCCGGCAGGATAGGGACTACCACCGCAAAGTGAATTTCGCTCTCCTCAGGAATCAGCCGAAACGTCGCCCTTTGGGAGAGATCCACTTGGGCACTGCTCACATTTTCAGTTTCATCCAGTTGAGCTACACTCATCTCGGGCATGGAAATCTCAAGGATTATCAAGGGTACCGCCAGCCCCATCTTTAGCCGTTGGATCCTCATCTTCCTAATACTTCTTCTTGGTGATGATCTATAATCGGGATCTTTCTTACACGCAGCATGCTGAAGCCGGCACTCTTTTTATGTTCCTGAGATTCCCAGATAATTTAGGCAGTCCATTGGCTTCTTACCTAGATGCAATTACCTGGATGAGGCTTCACCGTGAGGAGCTAAATCTTATCCACTTTGTCGAACCGTACAAATAAGGGGAGTGCGAACGGCCCGCCTTGAACAAAAACTGATTTCGGAAGGTGCGGGTCATTTCGATAATATCTTCTGACCCGGTTCGGCACGAGGACCAGGGGGATTCCAGCGTTTTGGGAGACAAGTTGCGCCAGCGATCACCTGGTCGCTGTGGTACAACCACGCTTCACACATCTTAGCTCCCTCATGACACCCCCTTTCATATTTCTCCCCCTCATTGAATAGCCGAAAGAAAGAAGACTCCTTGGACTGATGCTATTAGGATCGCGAGAGGCCATAACACAAGCCGATGATCAAACTCTGCGAGCACAGCAAACACTACTATGAACAAGGACGTTGCGACAGATCCGACTGTAGCAACTTTCACTTGAAGGTCGTTAATCCAAACGACAGTGGGCATAAATGCGCTGACAAGGACGAATAAGCCGACTGCAACGCGACGCCCGCTTACCACGCCGAGAAAATGCATGAGGGAGCGCTCTCCACTGTGCGCAGCTTCCTCTGCGCCTGCCAGTTGATTTGCCAGATTCAACGCGGGCCCGAGCAACAAACCTAGAGGATACGACCAATACAATGCATTGGGTGTGTTTTCATTAATGGCTCCTACCCACACTAGTATTGTGGGAACCGCCAGAGAGAGTGGCAACCACGAAAAAAGTGTCCTCTTTAGACCGAGGTTATATGCCATGCCGCAGCAGAGTCCGAAAAGCATAATTCCCAGTGGTACCCAACCAAGAATTGAACATGAAGCAAATGAGCAGATGACGAGACTGGCGAAAATTATGAGGGCGGTCCTTTTGCCGACTTTTTTGGAGGGTATCGGTTTCCACGGTTTTGCCTTTGAGTCGTAGCGTTGATCAAGCACATCGTTACTGACCCCAATGGAAAACTGAACCGTAAGCATGACAGACCCAATAAGGAATAGACGATGGAGATCGAACGGAGGATTGGATGATATTGCGATGATGACAGTCACAATCGCCACAGCCAGCGAAGTAAAGGGATGCATCAACCTGAGATACGGTAGAAGAATCTTCATTCTTTCTGGCAGAGATGATGAGTTAAGATCGCAGTCGGTGTTCTTGCGAAACAAAATAAGTTGATAGGAGATTCATTCAAAGAGTATTCAGGTGACGAGACCAATTCCATCCCTCATTTTTAGATAACAGGACATCAAGACGTTGTAATCCCAAGGTTGTCTCGTTATATTTAAATAATCATAAAACTATTTAGCCAATCGCCAATTATGGACGAATTTGAAAAACAAGCAGTGAAGATCTTTAAGGCCCTTGGAGATCCCATACGCTACAGGATTATTCAACTCCTCTGCCAAAAGGGCGAATTGAGCTGCGTCACATCACTACCGGGTTTTGGAAAACGCAGATCTCATTTCAACTAGAAAAAAGGGACAGCATGTAATCATTTCTCTAAATCGGGACGTTGTGACGAGTCTATTCCCAATTTGAGAAAACCTACGTAGATGCGAGGCAAGAAGAGGGAGAAGAGCAACGCGTAACAGTGCCACTTGAAGGCGTCGTTCTCCTTAGTTTTCGCACCTTGGATCTCTCCAAACATGTAACAATCACTCCTAATGCAACTCGTCAGAAACGAGAGATCAAACTTCGAAACCACAACCGCAAACAAAAGAGGAATCAGATGAAATCTAGGAGAATAAGCTTGGCAAGGCTTGGAGCTATCGGTCTTGTTTTCGTGGGTCTCTTAGTGTCATGCGGCAAGAAAGGTACTGAGGCGCACGAACACGAGATTGAAGTCTTTTTCTCACATGCACCGGATCCCGCAGTAGTGAACACATCCGTTTCACTGCTCTTCGAGGCTGAAGAAGACGGTGAACATGTGAGCGTGGACTCCCCGGAATGCGAGATCGAGAAAGCAGGCACAGGCGAACACGAAGAGATTCCACTAACGGAGGAAGATGACGAACCGGGTCACTATTCAGGTACCTATGTGTTTACTGAAGCGGGTGATTATGAAGTGCACTTCAACTTCATTCATGATACTGAATCGGAAGAGCAGCATTTTGATATGACCGTACAGTCCCCGTAACCAGGGAGGGAGTAAAATAAGATGAATACGGTAGATCGCTCAATTAAAACCGCGGTTGTTTTTTTGTCCGTGGTTATCGTCGCAGCCATCTCAAACACAGTGTCTGCAATCCCGCAGTTCGCCAAGAAATACAGCGTGGCTTGTAATGCCTGCCATGTTGGTGTTCCTAAACTCAATCCTTTCGGTGAGAAGTTCCGGATGAACAGTTTTCAACTTCCCGGCACAATTGAGACGACTCCAGTTTGGCAGCAGGAACTGCTCCCTCTATCGGGGATGCCACACCCCATGTACATGCTGCGAAACGTCAAGAACAATATGGAGATGACGACTCCCAATGGAATCCCCGCTGGGGAAGAGCTATCCATCAATACGTTCCGAGCGGCGTTTGAGTTCTTTTCCGGGGGAACGGTTGGTCCTCATCTATCTTACCTCGCTTTTCTTGAAATAGAGCTGGAACCGTCAGTAGGAACGGAAGGTGAAGAACCCGAAGAACATGCTCACCCGCTCGGAGTCAGCGATAATTATTCCAAATTGGGCAAGAAGGCGTCCGCGGCAACGGACGGAGACGATGTTGCAGCCATTGGAACAGAGGTCAGCGTAATATTCCACCAGCTCTTTTTCACCTACAACAATCTGGCGAACATCTGGGGAGAGAACGTTGGCAATCTAAATGTGAGAATGGGTTTCTTTCACTTGGAGACGCCATTCAATTCATTGAGAAAGTTAACCGGTCACTCCTCCCCGTACCTTGCGTACAGTCTAAGTCCGGTAAAAGGTGGCTTCAGCCTCGCCAGTCGTCAGCTCGGTGTGTCAGTTAACGGCTGGCTCGGATCCATGCGACTTGGCGTCGAATACGAAATTGCAGCCGTAAATGGGACAAACAGCTTGATTGATACCAATCCAGCAAAAGATTTCTACGGAAGATTAGCTGTTAACTGGCGGGAGAGGTTGAGGGTAGGCATCCTGGCTTATCGTGGATGGCAGAATATTCTCGGCGGCTCGAATCTGAAGGAGCACGATGATTTCTTCTATCGTGTTGGGCTGGACTTCAGCTGGCAATCCAAGTCGGGACCAAACCTCTTCGGACAATGGATTCGAGGCTACGACGATGACACCGATGCAGATCTTGCGGGAATGCAGCCATTTCAATTTGATGGCGGTTTCATTGAGGCAGACGTTCCCCTGCGGACACTTGTTTCATACAGATCCTTCTTGAGCAAATTGATGATCGTGGGGAGAGTGGATCTGATCAGTGTGAGTAAGCAGATCGAACTTGCGGATCCTGTGAACAACGATATGCTAATCGGAAAGACGGGGGATGAGCATCAAATCAAGATGTATACGTTGGCACTGCGATACTATTTTCTCCCGAATGTTTTCCTGGTTTTGGAAGGTGGTGCACAGGACAACAAGCTTGGATATCCCAAGATTGACGAAATGTTTGAAGTAGGATTAGGGAGAGCCGGTCGTGTTGTTGATGTCGATGCCATCTGGGCGATGGCAATGGTTGTCGTCGCATTTTAGGGGCTCAAAACTTCCGGGGGAATAGAATGACATACATGAAATCCATTCCAATTAGGTTACGCATACCTGGGTCTTTCGTTCTAATTACCGCTGTGATACTTCTAGCCCCGGGGGGCATCCTGGTGGGTCAGGGTGGCCAGGCAAGGACGATCGTATCTCCAACGCCGGGGGAGATAGCAGCCGGGAAAGTCGTTTATGAACAAAGTTGCGCCTACTGTCATGGCTTGAACGGTGATGGAAATGGACCTGTATCTGCGTTTCTTGACGTTAGACCCAGAGACCTTGCCTCGGGCATCTATAAGTTCCGCAGTACCGCCAGTGGAAAAATCCCGACAGATTGGGACCTGATGCAATCTGTTACCAGGGGGATTCACGGCACCTCAATGGTTGGTTGGTCATCCCTTGCAGAGACGAAAAGATGGCAACTGGTTCACTACATAAAGACCTTCTCGGACGTGTTCGATGGCGAGGGTGATATTGAAACCATCCCTATTGGCACGCCTCCTCCCGCCACCCAAGAAAGTATCCAACGCGGCAAAGAGGTTTTCATGGATTTTGGATGCTGGGCATGCCACGGATACGGAGGCAAAGGGGATGGTCCATCCGCCAAATTCCTACAAGACAGTTTTGGCGATCCCAGTGTTCCTCGGGATTTAACGGAGGGCGATAATTACGGCCGGGGGCATTCCCCAAGTGAAATCTATCAGACTCTCGTGACCGGTGTTGACGGCACTCCAATGCCATCATACCTGGAGGCTTTTGAGGGCAGCCAAGAGGACCTGTGGCATCTGGCACGATATGTTAGTTTTCTTTCCGGCGAAGACCGGTAAGCGCTTGATTCCGGGTCAATCGTTCACAACCGATCATCTCAAAGCTCTTGAACCAGCCCGCCCGATTCTTTGGACCAGTTCCGGGGAAGCAGATCACCAGCTAATCCATCCGTAAACCGGGAAATCCCCAGGTTCTCATTATTTTCCTCTTACTCCGCTACATTCTACCAATTTGACAGAGAAACCATGAGAATCAGCCAATTTGATCTGTTCTGTAGAGATTATCCGTCATTGTGCAGAAGAATCTTGTACGGAATACAAATCGCCAGGCCCTAACTTAAAAGCTGGTCCAACAATGACCGCCGGTCACGGGGGAAATACTGGATAGCAAGTAGTCATACAGCTTTAGAAGAGTTGAAATGAAAAGAATAATGCTATTCCTAATACTTTTGGGATCCGTGGCATTATCACAGAACAGTGTACATACTGAAAAATGGGGCCCGTTCAAATTCTTGATAGGAAAATGGGAAGGCAAAGGAGTTGGCAAATTTGGCGATTCGAATGTGACACGTGAATATGAATATCTGATGGGGGGAACATTCATAGTTGGCAAGAATGAGTCAATCTATGAAAAACAAGAAAGAAATCCCCGGGGTGAAATTCATGACAATTGGGATATATTCAGTTATGATAAGATTAGAAGGAAGTACGTATTGCGGCAATTTCATGCCGAAGATATAACGAACACTTACGCTTTAGATTCTCTTAAGGCATCAAATGCGGTTTATGAATTCGAAAGCGAGGCAATCGAGAATTTTGGAGTAGGGTGGAGAGCAAAAGAAGTTTATCAAATCATAGGCAATGATCAATTTGTTGAAATATTTTATTTAGCAGCACCAGGAAAAGAATATTCGGAATATGTTAGAAACACTTTCACAAGAATTAAATAGAGCTGCATAACAAATCGCTGAACGTGACGTGAGGGTCCGCAGTCTTTGTATGTACATCCTCAAAGCAATTGGGACAGTTTGGACTTGAAATTAAGAGAGCCTTTCTTCCTTCCCTAAGGGTGTGCTCTATGTTCATTTGACACCCCCATTCCATTCCAGGGTTTTCTGAATTGACCTCAGGTCAGTTGCCGGGAAATATCGTCAACGCTTACTTGTCATAGGTACATAAGATGTATCTATTAGGTTACGATATCGGCAGCTCATCCATTAAGGCGGCCGTTATTGATGCTGAGAGCGGCCAGCTGGCGACCCGTGCCAGTTCACCGGACACGGAGCTGGATATCTCTGCTCCGAAGCGAGGTTGGGCAGAACAGGAACCTGAAACATGGTGGGAACATGTAAAACTGGCCACAGCCGAGATGTCCGGCAAACTTGGCGAGACAATGCAGGATATCGCTGCCATTGGCATCAGCTATCAGATGCATGGCCTTGTAGTGGTTGATAAGGATCATCAAGCACTTCGGCCCTCAATCATCTGGTGTGATAGCCGCGCCGTTGATATTGGGGAAGAGGCTTTTCGTGTATTGGGACCTGAGTACTGTCTGAGCCATTTCCTGAACTCCCCGGGCAACTTCACCGCATCTAAGCTGAAATGGGTGAAAGACAATGAACCGGAGCTCTTTTCGGAAATTGACCGGTTCATGCTGCCTGGTGATTATATAGCGATGAAGTTGACCGGATTCTCCTCGACTACGGAATCGGGATTATCCGAAGGTATTTTATGGGACTATGTTGAGAAAGGATTGGCGCAACCTATCCTTGATCAATACGGAATTCCCAGCGACCTGGTGCCAGAAGTATACCCCAGCTTTTCCATACAGGGTAAATTAACCAGAGGTCCTGCTGCCGAACTGGGTCTCAAGCCCGGCATTCCCCTATCTTATCGTGCCGGTGATCAGCCCAATAATGCGCTCTCGGTAAATGTCCTGAAGCCAGGTGAATTGGCAGCCTCAGCCGGAACGTCCGGGGTTGTCTACGGAGTGAGCCAGAGTGCGAGCTATGATCAGCAGTCCCGGGTCAACACATTCATCCATGTCAATCACGATCAGGATAATCCCAGTTATGGTGTCTTGCTCTGCGTCAATGGGACCGGGAGCCTGAATAGTTGGCTGAAGGGCATGCTTGAAGGGGGAGGAGGATCAGAGCTGTCCTATAAGACAATGAATCGCCTGGCAGCGGATATTCCTATCGGTTCGGAAGACCTGATCATCCTGCCCTATGGTAATGGGGCAGAAAGGACCCTGAATAACCGGGATATCGGAGCATCGATCCATAACCTGCAGCTCAACACACATACCCAAGGGCATATCCTCCGGGCGGCACAAGAAGGTATCGCTTTTGCGCTGAACTATGGTGTTGGAATTATGCGTGAAATGGGTCTGGAGATTTCCACGGTAAGGGCCACCCGATCAGGGATGTTCCTTAGTCCATTATATGCGGAGATATTCGCAAATGTGACCGGAGCGGTTCTGGAGCTTTATGATACCGATGGTGCGGAGGGTGCTGCCAGAGGTGCGGGGATTGGCGCAGGGATCTTTAAAGACCCAACTGATGCCTTCTCGGGATTCAATCCCATCGAGGTTCATGAGCCGATCCGAGAATTGCAGGAGACCTATCAAGAAGCGTACTCGAAATGGTATCAGGTGCTCAAACATTTTCTCCCTTCGATCTAGGGGTATCATGTACGTCGACATTACTATGATAACAGATCATAGAGACGATATGAATATGCGACTGCTGAAAGGAGTTACATCTCTCTTGACTGCTTCGCAGAAATAATTCGTTAATTCTTGTCAGGAAGGATCATCAGATGAATACAATTACCACAGTCGATTGGTTAGTCATAGGGGCATATTTTCTCGTTCTGATCGGCATTGCCTCGTGGACCATCAAACAACGGCAGGATACGTCTACGGATTATTTTCTGGCCGGTCGCCATCTGAGTTGGTTTATCGTGGGAGCGTCCATTTTCGCCTCCAACATTGGTTCCGAACATCTGGTCGGGCTGGCTGGTACGGGTGCCACTGACGGGGTGGCCATGGCACACTATGAACTGCATGCCTGGTGTCTCCTCGTGCTCGGATGGGTCATGGTCCCATTCTACTCGCGGTCGAAGGTGTTTACTATGCCCGAGTTTCTGGAAAAACGTTTCTCATCGGCCGCCCGTACGGTTCTCTCGGTGATCTCCCTGGTAGCGTACATCCTAACCAAAATCGCAGTCGGCATCTTTGCTGGCGGCATCGTCTTCAGCGTCTTGCTCCCGGAAATGAGCTTCATGGGTCTGGATAGCTTCTGGATCGGCTCCATCCTGGTGATCGTTTCAACGGGCATCTATGCTGTTCTGGGCGGTTTGCGGGCGGTGGCCTATACCGAAGCGTTACAAACGATTGTCCTGATCATTGGATCAATATTAGTGACGTTCTTTGGATTACAGGCCCTGGGCGGTTGGAGTGAGCTACGTGCCATTGCCGGATCGGAGATGTTCAATCTCTGGAAGCCACTGGTACCGGCAGGGGTAGAAAGCACTTGGGAACCGGTAAGGGAAGCAGGCCGCATGGCCTGGTACTTCAATGATAATTACCCCTGGCCCGGGATGCTGTTTTGCGCCCCCATCATCGGGCTATGGTACTGGACCACAGATCAGTATATCGTGCAGCGGGTCTTGGGGGCACCCAATGAAACTGAAGCCCGTCGAGGTACCATAGCTGCCGCCTTCCTGAAGCTCCTCCCGGTATTCATTTTCATTATTCCAGGCATGATCGCATTTGCTTTGGCGAAAAGCGGGCAGGTGCAGGCTCTGCAGGATCAATTATTCGGATCTGATGGCCAGCTTCTTAGGGACAATGCCCAGAAAGCCTTCCCCTTGCTGGTGGCACATGTTCTACCTGTTGGCCTTCGGGGTATTGTAGTAGCTGGACTACTGGCTGCCTTGATGAGCTCGCTCGCCGGTGTTTTCAACGCTTCCTCCACGTTGTTCACCATGGATTTCTACTCACGACTGCGACCCGATGTAGGTCAACACCAGCTGGTTTGGGTGGGTAGAGTTGCCACCACCGTTATGGTTCTTATTGGTTTGGCTTGGATTCCGGTTATCCGGGGAGGAAGAGGGCTATACGATTATTTGCAGGGCGTTCAGGCGTATCTGGCACCACCCATCTTTGTGGTATTCTTCCTCGGTATATTCAGTAAGCGGCTGAACGCCAAGGGTTGCCTGGCCGCGCTCGTTACAGGTTTCGCGATGGGCCTATTCCGACTGGCTGTGGATACCCCGGTCAAACTGATCCGCGGATTTGCTTACTCGGAGGGCTCATTCCTCTGGGTGATCAATAATATCTTCTTCCAGTATTACAGTCTGGTTATTTTTGTAGTCTGTGTGGGAGTAATGATCGTTGTCAGTAAGCTGACTGAAGTGCCTTCATACGAGAAGATCAACGGGCTCACATACGGTACAACAACAGATGAAGATCGACAGTCTTCTCGGGCCAGCTGGTCCACACGAGATGTGGTTGCGTCAGCTCTGGTACTGATTCTCATTGTTGCTGCCTACCTGTATTTTACAGGCTAGGTTTGATAATTTGAACCAGCGATTATTGGTAAGGAATGGGTGGAGCTGGAACGTGGTTGCGGAACGAATGGATTACACTGGACTATCCATCTTACTGATGATGTTGGTCAAAAGGAGAGCAACATAACGGCGTCTACTATCGGCTTTGATTTTGGGACCAATTCGGTGCGTTGTTTGATTGTAGATGTGGATACCGGAGAGGAATTGGGTACCGCGACGCATGTCTTTGAGACCGGGGATTCTGGTGTTATCACGGATTCCACAGATCATAATATGGCCCGGCAGAATCCGGCTGACTATCTGATTGGAATGGAGGTCACCACCAGAAAGGCTCTCGTTCAGGCTAAGCAGCAGCATTCCTCCTTTACACCCCATGATATAATCGGTATTGGCACGGATACCACCGGTTCCACACCGTTGCCTGTCGATAAAAGCGGCGTACCCCTGGCTTTGCTTGAGGAGTTCAAGGATAATCCCAATGCTCATGCCTGGTTGTGGAAGGACCACACCGGCTACGCCGAAGCCGCAGAAACCACCGAACTGGCAGCCAGGGAACACCCGGAGTACCTGACCAAATGCGGTGGTATCTACTCCTCCGAGTGGTTTTTCAGCAAGATTCTCCATTGCCTCCGAGTGGATCCTGATGTGTTCGATGCAGCGTATTCCTGGGTAGAAATCTGCGATTACATTCCAGCCGAATTGACGGGTAATCTCGACCCGGATAAGATCAAGCGCAGCCGCTGTGCCGCCGGGCATAAGGCCATGTTCAATGTCGATTGGGGCGGTCTGCCGGCAAAAGAGTTTCTCACCAAGCTGGATCCCAGACTCGGTCCGCTTCGGGATCGGTTGTACGCTGACAGCTATACGGTGGATGTGCCAGCTGGATATCTCACCGGTGAGTGGGCCGGGAAACTTGGACTTAAAGTGGGAATTCCTGTTGCTGTCGGTGCGTTCGATGCTCACCTGGGGGCTATAGGTGCTGGCGTGAAGGAGGGAACTCTGGTCAAGATCATTGGCACAAGCACCTGTGACGTCCTGGTATCGTCGGAGCTCGATCAGGATATCCCAGGAATTTGCGGCATCGTGGACGGATCCGTTTTGCCTGGATATTGGGGACTTGAAGCTGGGCAGTCGGCTGTTGGTGATATTTTCAACTGGTTTGTGAATTATGTCCAACCGGGTGGCAAGGAGCAAGGTTCCCATGAAGCGTTGACCCGCGAAGCTGCTCAGCTCAAGCCCGGCCAATCGGGACTTCTGGCGTTGGATTGGAATAATGGCAACCGAACCATCCTGGTGGATCAGCGACTAACCGGATTGCTTCTGGGGCAGACACTTCATACTAAACCGGAAGAGATATATAGAGCCCTGGTGGAAGCCACAGCCTTCGGTGCCCTTGCGATCATCGAGCGTTTCGAGAAATATGGTCTGACCGTCAAAGAGGTCATCAATTGCGGTGGTGTTTCCGAGAAAAATGAGATGCTCCTGCAGATCTACGCTGATGTTACCGGAAGGGAAATGAAAATCTCCCTATCGGCACAGACCTGTGCCATGGGATCGGCCCTTGCAGCCGCCGTTGCTGCCGGCAAGGAGATGGGCGGCTTTGATGATTTTGAAGAAGCTCAGTCTGCCATGTGCAACGTCAAAGATACTACCTACAAACCTATCCCGGAAAATCACAAGATATATCAAGAGATCTTCAGGTTATATATGCAGCTCCATGATGCATTCGGTTTGAGAGATACTCCCTGTGACCTCTCGAATGTGATGAAGGACCTGTTGACTATCAAGGAAAGGGTGACTGCGTAGCATGTATGACGATTTAAAACAGAAGTCTGTGTGGCCAATCTAGAGCTGGATAGGCAAGGACTGGTGATCCATACTTGGGGAAACGTGAGTGGCATTGATCGGAAGAATGGGGTGGTAGCTATTAAACCAAGTGGCGTGGCCTATGAACATCTCACTGCAGATAGGATTGTACTTGTTGATCTTGAGGGCAAGGTCGTGGAGGGGGACTTACGGCCCTCATCCGATACCCCAACTCATCTTGAGCTTTATCGGGAGTTCGAGGGTATCGGTGGTGTGTGCCATACCCACTCCACCTATGCCACGATCTGGGCTCAGGCTTGCCGTGAGATACCCTGTTTAGGCACTACTCATGCAGATCATTTTCCTGGTCCCATACCGATGACGGAGGACCTGAATGAGATCGAGATTGCTTCGAATTACGAACTTAATACGGGCAAAGCGATCATACGCAGATTTCGGGACCTTGACGCTCTACGTCAGCCAGCTGTGCTCGTGGCCAACCATGGTCCCTTTACATGGGGACGTAGTGCAGCCAATGCGGTAGAGCATGCGGTCATCCTTGAGCAGGTTGCCAAGATGGCTTACGGAACACTTATGCTTAATCCCGGACAGGGACACATCCCTCCGTCGCTCCAAGATAAGCACTTTTTGCGAAAACATGGTAAGGATGCCTATTACGGACAGGAGAATGAAGAATGAAATCAAAAGAAGTGACACTCGGAGTCATTGTTGGTAATCGTGGATTCTTCCCGGATCATTTATGCGAGACTGGTCGCGAGACGGTCTTGACTGTATTGAAGAAGGAGGGTATTCGTACTGTTGTGCTAAGCCTCAAGGACACCAATAATGGGAGTGTTGAGTCGCTCGAAGATGCCCACAAGTGCGCTGACTTGTTCAAGCAACACCGGGATGAGATCGATGGGATCCTGGTTACTCTACCCAACTTCGGAGACGAACGGGCTATCGCCAATACTCTACGCTGGGCGGAATTGGGTGTGCCGGTACTTCTACATGCTTTTCCCGATACAGCTGAGAAGATGACCATCGCTGATCGCCGCGATTCGTTTTGCGGTAAGATGTCGGCAGCCAACAATCTCAATCAGTATGGAATCAGGTTCAGCTTGACTACCCTTCACACCATCAGTCCCGAAAGTGAAGGTTTTCAAACTGATCTTGACAATTTCGTAGGCACTTGCCGAGTTGTGAGAGGACTCAAGAATGCGCGTATTGGCGTTGTAGGAGCCCGTCCTGCCGCCTTTAATACTGTTCGGTACAGTGAGAAGCTCTTTGAGAGGGCTGGCATTAGTATCGAGACGCTTGATCTCTCGGAGGTTTTCGGAGCCGCAGAGCGTCTGAGGAACAATGACGCGATAGTAAAAGCGAAGGTAGAACAGATCCAGGCCTACGTCTCCACCAAGGGGATTCCAACTGTGGCCATCGACAAAATGGCCAAGTTCGGTGCGGTCGTAGAGGAATGGATGAAGGAGAAGGAATTGGTCGCCAGTGCTGTTCAGTGCTGGACGTCCATGGAAGAGTATTACGGAGTGGTTCCCTGTACGTTAATGAGCATGATGAGTAATGGCCTGATGCCGAGCGCATGTGAGACAGACATCGGCGGAACAATCGGTATGTACGCCATGGTACTGGCGTCCGGGAAGCCCAGCGCAATTGTGGACTGGAATAACAATTACGGCGATGATCCGGATAAATGCGTCATCTTCCACTGCTCGAATTTGCCTAAGGATACATTTCTTGATAAGGCTACCCTCGCCACCTGCCGTCACTGTACCTTGAAGGACTTGCCCGTCATGGATTACCAGGAGATTATCGCACGCGACGTGGGGAAGGAGAATACGTTTGGCACCATCGTTGGAAGAGTTAGGCCGGGGCCATTCACTTTCTGCCGGGTATCCACTGACGACTTCTCCGGGAAGATATCAACTTACATCGGACAGGGAGAACTCACCGACGATCCGCTAAATACGTTCGGCGGGTTCGGAGTTGCCCATATTCCCAATCTTCAGGGATTGCTTAAGTATATCTGCCAGCATGGCTTTGAGCATCATGTGGCGATTAATCATTCCCGGTGCAGCGCTGCCCTTCAGGAAGCTTTTACGACGTATTTAGGTTGGGACGTCTATAATCACGGCGAGGATTGAATGGGGGATTACCTCCTCAATATCCTCTGAGCTTTTCTAGGCGCTCGTAACAGGATATCGGTTATTCTTAATTACGATCGCGCCCTTTTCAACTCCCAGTTCTCTGGCAACCACATTGCACTTGGGTTTGAGTAGAAAGTAGATATTCTCAGGCCGGGTATCGCAGGTTTCGAAATGGCCGTGCCCCTTGGCGAGAATAAGATCTGCGGACTTGAAGGCCTTCATGAATTCATCACTTGCATTGTCGAAATTGATCCCGATGTCTCCCGAACCTGTCTCGATCACCCTGACTAGGTCGGTTATTCCGGATGTTTCGGCATCTTCCAAAGTGGCATCATTGATGATCGGGTGGGACTTCACACTGTATGTGACTTGTATCCCTGTTCTCAGGAGTTCTTCAATCAATATCCGGTCGAAGATGATTTCTCCAGCATTATCTCCTAACATCAGTAGTCTTCTGCCTGATACTAACTCTCTCTTGAATATATCCGTATGGTCGATACTGAACGGAGTCTGCAGGATGACATCAACATCTCGACGGAGATCATATGTATGGCCTATACCAAGGTCGATGATATTCCCCGCCACAGAAACATGCAGGGCAACTGCTATCCGGTCCTCAGCCTGTTCAACCGTTCTTTGGAAATCCGGCAGCAGTCTGAGCGCCTCCTCATTGGACTGTCGCTTTAGTGCTTGATAGGGATCTTTTATGCCACTCACCCGCGCGGCAATTTCAAAGATTGGTTTGGAATTCTCTGCGGGCGTTAATTCCAGATCAGTATGTTGGATCAGTTGAGCTGCACTATTGAGTATCTCGCGATGCTGATTGCGGTCCTCGACCACGATTCTTGCAGTGTTCCATGCCTGATTCATCATACACGCAAGACACTCTGGTTCCGATCTCATTCCCGTTCCCTTGTTGATCCTTGGACTCTATTGATTGTTCTCACTAAATGAACATACAAACGAAATTGATTGTACGCCTTCAAAACAATTGAGACAGCTTGAACTTGAAATTGAGAGAGACTTTTTTTCTTCCTAATGGATGTGATGCACGTTCATCTCACACCCTGATTCCAAGATTTCCTGCCCACCTGGTGACACCGGAATACACCAAGTCCTTCAGGATGGCACTGCTGAAGTAGGGTGGAGGCTGGGCCTTTCTGGCAATCGCTGGCAAATGAAAAGGAGCTGGGATTCTTCCTAAGGTCTTGTTTTTATTAAACGGGACCGACCCCGATAGTCATCGGGGGATGCAATCGGGAGTGAAAACCGTATTAAGACCATATCTGTTAAATAGTTGAGAGTTCGCATAACATCGTGGACAGTTTCTTGACAGGTAGTCATAGCCAAACAATAGAAGTATAACAATGTTGCATCTTGCAATATCTATTTGATTATTAAGCACATTTTTCTCCCTTGACACTGTACAATGGGGGAGAAAAAAGTGCGATTACGCCAATATGTCGTGTCCACGATGTTATGCTATTTGTCAAATAGTCATTAGGAAAGAGATCTCTTTCCCTCTAACAGCAGACTTAAGCCACTTTCTACTCATTTAACTGCGGGTCTTGTTGTTCACGAAGTCTCTCCAATTCTTCTTTCTTTCTATTCTGGCTCTGGCATCCAAATACTCGGAATCACCAGATTATCTAAACCAACATTTGATTCGATGGTTGTAGACGGATAGACGGCCGTCTCAACCTGAGAATGGGTCAGGGCAGAAAAGAGGGTTGACTTTCCGACGTTGGGAAGTCCAATGAGTCCGCATTGGAGGGACATGGTAACGTGTTAAGGTGTTTGGGTGTTAGAGTGTTTGAAGAGGAACCGTACTGAGCGAGCAGTTTAACAGTTGAGCACGCCAGCACACGAATACTTCAGTGAGTTAATCTTCGATTTTTCCAAAGACGAGGGTGCAGTTGGTACCCCCAAATCCAAAGCTGTTGGACATGACGTTTCTCAGTCCGGCCTGGGTGACCATGGTGTGGACGATGGGATACCCTTCCGCCTTTGGGTCGAGATGATCGATATTCACAGAGGGACAGATGAAGTCGTGTTCCAGCATAAGGATACAGTAGATGGCCTCGTGGACCGCAGCCGCCCCCAGGGCATGGCCCGTGAGGGATTTTGTGGAGCTGATTGCGGGGATATCCGGCTGGCGGCTGGACGGACCGGAATCGAAAGCTTCCCTGATGGCTTCCAGTTCAACAATGTCACCCGCTGGCGTGCTGGTACCGTGGGTGTTGACGTAATCGATGGGGCCGTCAACTGTTTTTAGGGCCATTTCCATGCACCGGTGAGCCCCATCACCCGAAGGCCGGACCATGTCGTCACCGTCGGAGGTGGCTCCGTATCCTTTTACCTCGCAATAGATCTTGGCTCCCCTGGCTTTAGCGCGATCGTATTCTTCCAGCACGATGACTCCGCCCCCGCCCGAGATCACAAACCCGTCCCGGTCCCGGTCGTAGGTGCGACTGGCTTTGTCCGGGGTATCATTGTACCGGGAAGAGAGAGCTCCCATGGCGTCGAATGGGATGGCCACGGTCCAGGAGATTTCATCACCGCCCCCCACGAACATGAGGTCCTGCTGCCCCATCTGGATGAGTTGGTAGGCATTTCCGAGACAGTGACCGCTTGTGGCACAGGCGGAACTTATGGTGTAGTTATACCCCTTGATCTTGAAGGCCGTGGAGAGGTTCGCCGAGTTGCCGCTGGACATCAATTTGGGAACGTTAAAGGGTCCCACCCGCCTGGCTCCCCGCTGCCGGAGGGTATCCGCCATCTCAACGAGAGGGAGGCCGCTGGCGACCCCGGAGCCCATGATGAGGCCCGTGGATGGATTCGAAATGTCGTCCTGGGACAACCGGGCGTCTTCGAGGGCTTCCACCATGGCTACATAATTGTAGGCGGTTCCGTCCCCCATAAATCGAAGAAGCTTTCTTGGGACCGACTCCGACGGATCGGTGTCCACAGTGCCGCAGACGTGTGAGCGAAAGCCCAGGTCGGCGAACTCCTGGTGGAACACAATACCGGTCCGCTGGTCCATGAGGGACTTCAGGACCTCCTGCCGGTTCCTTCCGATACTGGAAAGAATTCCCAGGCCTGTTATGACCACTCTTTTCACAGGATCAGAAGGGTTCCGCCTCACCATCTGGCGGGGGATACCTGAGATTCTCGAAAAGACCCACCCTCAGGTTCTTGGCGAAATAAATGGCCCTTCCTGCCACTTCCACAGTGGCATCTGTCACAGCCATGAAAATAGGTTTCTTGATGACCCTCCGGATGTCGAGCTGGTAGATGATTCTCTCGTGGTGCGGCCGGATCTGACCTTTGAATTTGACCTCCCCGCACCCCAGGGCTCTCCCTTTTCCTATGCCACCTATCCACGAGAGGAAAAATCCCGTCAGTTGCCACAGGGCGTCAAGGCCAAGGCAGCCCGGCATGACAGGGTCGTCCTTGAAATGACACTTGAAAAACCAGTGGGAAGGTTTGATGTCCATTTCAGCCACAATGACACCGCGGTTGAACTTGCCGCCCCTGTCAGAGATTCGCCGGATGCGATCTACCATGAGCATGGGGGGGAGAGGGAGTTTTCCCTGGGTCATTCCAATGAGTTTTCCCTGGGCTACTTTCAGCAGTTCGGTCTTGGTGTAACTTGATTTCCTCTTCATAGGGTCCCACCTTTTTTGCGTGAACCACAGGATAAGGGATAATTGTTGCCTGAACCGGTCATATTCTCGAGTCAATCAATCCGACATTCCTCATATCAACTTGATCCGCCAGCTGGACACTCGGTTTCCAATTGACTTATGCGCAGTCTTTAGGAACCTGTGGACACCTTACGGATATTCAAATGATATCATTTTTCTTTACATGAAGCAATTGTTTTTTAGCCTGATTAATTCATGAGCTTTCATCCCGACTTATCGGCATCATCAGTGGCCTTATCCCGCCCTTGCGGGATTCAGCTTGTCCGTCGTAGCGACCTGTTCATCGTAAGGAACTGAAGATGAAAGTGTAGACGGACCAGAGGCCTTTTGGCACTCTTCTGCCTGAGAAAAGTGCGAAAGAAGATCCGGTTTGGATGGTTTCACGACGAGAACGTGTCGACAAGATCCACATGATTTTGTGTAAATCCCCGGTCTTTCAGTATTCCAAATTGCTGAGCCGATCGGCAGAGCCTGTCAATCCAATTAATTATCTCATCGCGCGCAAATTGATCGATCGCTTCTTCCATTGTGATTCGCTTGTCAGACATATTCACCTCCTAAAAGTTCTGGTCGCAGCCCTGGGAATAGGCTAAACTTCCCGCATGGTTAGCCCACGCCTACCCATCGCCAAGCAGGCCTGGGTGGAGCTGTCTCTTTCGACGGCCGCCTTCTTGACCGCCGGGTTTGGACTGGCCATCCGCCCAAGCGTGGTCACCGCTGTTCTCGCGGCATTCCTGGGCACGCTATGGGCTGCACTGATACTCTTCTTCCGCGACCCGGAAAGACATCCCCCGTCAGAGCTCGGAATCTTCACGGCGCCGGCCGACGGACGCGTGATGGAGGTGACCACCACCGAGGAACCGACCTTTATCAAAGGCCAAGCGGCCAAGATTGCCATCTTCATGTCGCTGCTGAATGTGCACGTCAACCGGGCGCCTGCTCACGGGTCCGTGGAATGGATCCAGCATGTTCCGGGGAAGTTCTTGGCTGCCTTCCGGCCCGAAGCCGCCACTCGCAACGAACACAACCTGATCGGCATGCTGCACGACGGTCAGCGCATCCTGGTTCGACAAATCGCCGGGATCCTCGCTAGGCGCATCGTCTGCAGTGTGAAACCGGGTGACACGCTTTATCCCGGCCAACGGCTTGGCATGGTCAAGTTCGGTTCCCGCGTCGAGGTCTTCCTGCCTCAGGATGTGCAGCCAACTGTCGCGGTCGGTGACCAGGTGCGCGGCGGCTCAACCATTATCGCACGCAGGTCGAGTTGATGGCCGATCTCTCTCAAGCCACAGCCTGGAAGCCTCGATTGGCCAATCTGATCACCTTCACGACGCTTGCGATGGCGATCGCCTCGATAGCGCTCTCAATCGAAGGGGCCTACCGGTTGGCGTGTGCGTTGATCCTGACTGGCTACTTGCTTGATGGAGTGGATGGCGAAGTAGCGCGACGCATGGGCGGCATTTCCGACTTCGGTACGCAACTCGATTCACTGGTCGATCTGGTTCATTTCGGAGTGGCCATTACCGTGCTGATCAGCCAGCACCTGCGTAATGGTCCGGTGGGGGGTTGGCCGATCTGGGTATTCCTGGTGGGCTACGTGATCGCTGCTTGTTTTCGACTGGCCCGCTTTAACCTCGCTGACGGAAACAACAAGCAGGTCACCACCGGCCTCACGATTTCGACTGGTGGCGCCTATCTGACTCTGACGGTGCTGGCGAACCTTGGATTCGGCCAGCCATTCGTTTCCGATTGGATCTTCCTCCCCTTGCTGCTGATCGTCTCGCTGCTGATGGTGAGTCGCATCCCCTTCCCGGACTTGAAAGGCCTGCTGCACTATCGAGTCCCGGTGCTGGCCACTTTCGGCGCGGGCGCGCTCGTTTCCCTTTGGCTTTCCTGGGAATTCGGACTTTTTGCTATGTGGACCGTCTACGTCTTGTTTGGAACGATCCGAGCGGGAATCCGGGCCTTCGATTGAACCCCAACCTCCAACGCGCCCAAGGCCGGTTTCTGGCCGAATACGCGAATTTGTTGGCTCGCACCGTCCGGCTCTCAATCTACGGCGAGCACGCGAGACTCGAACTCGCGACCTTCCCGACAGGGAAGTCGGGACGTTCTAACTGTTCCTGGATTCGCGAGATTCTTCGATGAGTTTCACCAGCTGATTCCGGCTCCATTTCTTGATCTGCTTTTCCCGTCTCATTGCTTCTGATCGAGAATCAAAGCCTTCTGTATAGACGAGTTTCCAGGGGCCCTTGTTCTTTGTGAAGGGAACGCGTCCTTCATTATGCCTGGTAAGCCTGGTCTTTATGTTA